>NZ_JBTHHI010000001.1:0-200680 GCF_054353835.1 Mycoplasma sp. 5912
AAAACATAACCACGTGTTATATCAAAAAGTTCTTTAATTTGATCCTGTTCTCAAGCGTGAGTAAATTCTTTGAATCGTAAAGAAGGAACAAGAATGTTCTTTGACATTATTTGTTCCCTAGAATTTTAATTAATTCTGAAATACCTTGCATATCTGATTCTTCACCTTTAAGATCAGAAAGAAGTTCAATAAGTTCATTTTCTTTTTGAGCAATTTGGTTATTAATATCACTTAAAGTATCAAAATATTTATCTGAAAGTGTTTCTAGTTTAGAAATTAAGTTATTGATAATTACATTATGTTTTTCAAAAATGATGTCTTCAAAATTATTATTTCATTGTATTTTAATAAGTTCTAAAAATTGTTCTTCACTAATATTTTGTAGGAAGTTAGCAACTGCAGAGAAAAGTTGATGTTGTAGTTCTTTAAGTTCTTTATTTATTGAAACTTTTTGGTTATTTAAATCATCTGCTTTAAATAATTTATATTCAAATGATTCTTCATCTTGATTTTTATCTGCTTTTTTAAGATATTTAGAAATTTCTGGGAATTTAAAATCACCAGATTTACTAAATAATGATTCATTTTTATCTTCTTCATCAATAGTTTCTAAAATTGAAGAAATTTGTGAATTTAAATTAGAAATTTTTTCATTTATATCTTTTATTTTGGTATTTAAGTAAGCAAAATAATTTTCACTAATAACATCGATATTAATCAAATGACTTTCTAATTTTGAAATCTTTTCATTCTTAGTTGTTTCAATCTCAGTAGTTTCTTCAATTAAGACTTTAAAATCAGCATCAACATATTCATTGATTATATCAATAGTAGGTTTGATATTTTTATGTACATAATCTAGTAAGATTTGGAATAATTCATATTTGTCTAATAATGGAATATCATTAAGTTTTTCAAATACAAAATTTGAAATAGCATTATCTAAATCAATATCTTTGATTTTTTTGATGTTATCTACTGATGTAGCAAATGAATTTGTAAGATCTTTAAAATCAGCAACAATTTGCTTAAAGTGTGTTTGGTAATTTTTAACATCTAAATTATCTTTGGTGGCTTCAGAAATCTTTTCCTTAGGTATTAAGTTATAATATGCATCATTTACTTTGGTAGTTAATTGATTAAAGAGAGAATCAAAAGTATTTCAATAATCATTTAGTTGTTTTAATTCTGTTAATGGAATTCCACCAAACATTGAAGCATATAAATCGTAGGTATCTTCTTTTTCAAAGTTATCTATATATCTTGATATATTTAAATTAAAGTCATTATCCTTAATTTCTTGTAAAGAAACAACCTTTGAAAAGTTAGCAATATCTGTTCTGGCTTTATATGCATCGGTAATCTTTTTAATATGTGAGCTTTCAAGTTTGTTATTTTTACCATCTTTAATAAATAATTTGGACGCATCGATGAATTGGATGTTTGAATCTGATTTGTTTTTCTTTAAAATCATTATGATGGTAGCAATACCGGTTCCAAAAAAGATGTTAGCAGGTAACCCTATAATAGTTTCAATTTTTTGATTTTCAATCAGTTTTCTGCGGATTTCTTTTTCACTACCCCCTCTAAATAATACTCCATGAGGTAATACTATAGCCATAACCCCATTGGTAGCAAGGTGATAAAGTTCGTGTAATAAGAAAGCATAATCTGCTTTGGATTTAGGTGCTAAACCGTATTCGTTATAACGAGGATCGTTTTCTTTTCCTTCTGGGCGCCAGTGTTGTGAGTAAGGTGGATTTGATACAACTGCATCTACAGAAATAATATTCCCACCATTTTCAATAGTAGGTCAATCTTCTTCGAGTGTATCACCGTTACGAACATTAATATCAGCTGAATTAATGTTCTTCATTATTAAATTCATCCGAGTTAGGTTAAAAGTCGCTTTGGTAATTTCTTGAGCATAATATGTTACAGAATTTTCATCTTTACCATACTTTTTAAATGCTTCTCCGATGTTTAAAAGCAGCGAACCAGATCCAGATGTAGGATCATATATACTAATTCTGTCGCGATCTTTAAAGTTATATGAAATTATATCTGACATTAAAATTGAAACTTCATGTGGTGTATAAAATTCCCCCCCTTTCTTTCCGGCAGTTGAAGCAAATTTACCGATTAAAAACTCATATACATAACCTAAAACATCATAGTTTTGTTTTGTTACCGGGATTTCATTCATTTGTTCCATTAACTTTTTAGCATTTTTGGTTTGTTCTTGTTTGTTACTTCCAAGATTATTTAAATCCTCAGGTGTTGTAATGATAATATCTCTAAATAGATTTTGATATTTATAATCTTGATAAATATTTTTGTTAAATCTATTGAAAGCATCTTCCATATTATTGATGCTAAAGTCGATTTGTTGACCATATTTATTTGTGGTTCATACTTGATATAAGTCGTTATAAAAAATAAAGTAACCTAAATATCTTTTAATTTCATCAATTTGTGTTTCGATTTCATCAGTTTCCTTTTTAGGTAATCCTAATAAGTTATAATTTGACTGTAATTTTGAGATTTCTTCAATTGATAAACCCAAATCATTTAACATATAATCAATTTGTTTTTGTGAAAGGAAACTGTAAAATAAAAATGATAAGATAAAGTCCTTGTATTTATATGCTTCAAGGTTTTTTCTTAATTCATTTGCTGCATTTCATATTTTATTTGCTAGTTCTTGTTTGCTTAAAGTTTTAAAATATTTATTTGACATTTTGCTCCTTAATTTCTGATATTAATATAATTATATAGAATAATGACTAAAGACCTTATTATTTCTGGTTTTTTTAATCATTTTATAGTTTATTTGACTTTGGGCAAATTGTGCAGTTTAATCAGTTGATTTTTTTGCATGATTAGTTTTTGAATTAAAATGATGTGTAACTTTTTAGATTTTGTTGAAAAATAAACCTGTTCAATACACAAGAACAGGTTTACATTTTGGCGAGCATTTTCATTATTCTATCCACTTCTTCTCATTGTCCTATGTCTTTAAGTCATTGATCGGTTGGATAATCCCTTAAATATTTTGCTCTTTTTTTAATATTTTCTATAGTAAGTTTACCTTTATTGATAATCATAAATCTCTCCATTTAAAATTTATATATATTTTACATTAATTTTTCAGAATTATACATAATTTCAATTATTTTGTAATAATTTCAGTATTATTTGAAATTACAATGTTCTTCTTTATTCAATTACTTATTTCTGTTTTTGTCCTTTCTTGTCTTTCTTTTACTGGTAAATTTTCATATTTCAATTGTATTTCTTCAATGCACTTTTTCAAATAATCTGCATCAGTTAAATCTGTTATACTGTTATTTAGATTCTTATAATCATTTATAACATCTTCATAATTTCTGTTTTGAAGTTTATATACGAAGCAATAAACTACTCTTTCATTTTTTAATTTATAAATATTAATTTTATTTGATGTGCTTAATTTGAAGTAAAAACCACAAAAACGGACTAAGTTTATCAAAAAGAAATATGCAATTCTTTTGTTACCGTTAATAAGTTTGTGACATTCTAATAATGAAATAAATAATTTAGAAAAAAAGTCAAATATATCATTTATACCATATTCACAATGACGTAGTAAGTAATAAATATGTGTATCATCTGCATTAATATATTTAAAATCTTCTACTTCTTCAGATCAATTATTTTGAAGAAGTTCGAAAGTATTGATAACCGTCTCGGTTATTAATTGATGAAGTAACTCAAAATCATTCGTATCAGAGAAGTCAATTTTATTATAAGATATTGAGCATTTATTTACTTTTGCTTTATATTTTTTTCTAAAATAATATTCATCATTTAATTTAAACACAGATGAACTTAGGTATTTATCTAAAAATTTATCAAAATTTTCTTCTTCTTTTTTAGTTATATAAATTTCTAATTCATTCATAACTTTATTATACATTTTTTAACTAACTGTTTTTTACTTATTTAGTTCTTTTTTTGGTATTCTTTGAGTTATAACAATTTATTATATCAATTATTTTATTTCCTTTAAAAATCAAGGTATTGCATACTTATCAGGATTAATAGAATTTAATCTAAATATCTGTGAAGCAAATGAATGTGTGTTAGGTAGAGCAAGTGGATTTTGCCTATTTCAGTTAATACCCATATAATTAAGATTATATGCATCCAAATATTGATGACGTGTAAAATCAAAACCACCTCCAGCATTTAACAATCCCATCATAATATCACCTGCTAAGTAGTTTCCAGCACCGGAGTGTCCTGATTCGGAAAGTAAAGGCAAGAAATTAGTTTGCATTGCTACATCGAATTGGTTAGTATCTGTTGAACGTGTGATGCGATGCATTAAATAACCAAATTCCTTTTGTCCAGGTCATCCCATCATCGCTGTATCAAATTGCATATCATATGGAGCAGTGGTATATTGTCATTTAAAATCAAATTTTGCACTCGGTATTTTGAATCATTTTTCAAAGAAAATCACTTTATCAATTTGTCCTAATCTGCGAGCTTGCTGAATAATAGGATTGATATCCAAAATCATAATTGATTCATCGAAGAAATCACCAGGTTTTTGTTTTCCATCATTTTGGATCTGATTTACACCTGATCAAATAAAATCTATTGGTTGACTACCTACTGAGTAATTTGGAGTATTTCTTGAGTATCGATACCCAACAGTAACATTTGAGTAGTTATCAAATTGTCCAGAACGGTATCCGTTTTGTCAACCTGGAACAGGTTGTCATATTGGAATAATCAAATATGGTGAGTTAATTCGTCTTGGTAAGTTTTCACCACTGAATTCAGCAAAATTATTTACTCTTTCAACATGTCAGTTGGTGGCAAAGTAAAATCTACCATCATTAGGATCATCGTTAACTTTTGCTAACATTGATGCACTTCCGATATGTTTAGCACCGTTTGCTGTATATAAAAATGATCTAAAAATTGTATTATTAATAAGAGGATCATTAATATATTTTTTGGTTCTAATGTAATCAAAATTCATTTTGTATCCATCATGAAGCTTATATACTACATTGATGTTGGGATTGTATGTATCTGTATCAAATAGATATTGCGGTTTAGTATATATAACTAATGGGGTAGAGTATGAAGAAAGCTCGGTATTAGTATAATCAAATTCATTTGTTATTTGTCCAAAGTCTTCCGATGCTGAATCAGATGTATATTTGATTTTAACTCTTGCTCCATAGTTATTTATAATAAATGGTTGTTTCGGATTAAAATTACTGTTCTCATCAAATTTTATATCTCTGTTTTGATCGACTACAATATCTGTATTATTATCAGTTCAAATTTGATAAATAACACCTTGTTTTGCATCTCAATGCACTTGAACATTAATTTTTACTGTATATTCAGAATGATTAAAATCATATCTAAAATTTAATCGTTTTGCATCGATTAATTTATTTAAATCAAAATTTATATCAAAACCACTTATAGAAGTATTTTTGGCCAAAATACCACCATATATATGAGTTAAAACTTGATTATTTTTATTCTGAGGGTTCAATAAGGTTTTTTCTAGATATTTACGTTTTAAGATTCAGCCTGCAATTTTGGAGTTAGCATCATAGTTTCAAATCGCATCCTGTCAATATGGCTCAATTACTCTTGTTCTTTCTATTTGGTTTGGTTGATGATAAATTTCTTGTAATTTATCAGAACCAAAAGTTAATTTATCAAGCGATTCAACATCCGATGTATTTTTAAATCCTGTTATTTTATATCATACATTTGCTGTAACTAGTTGATTATCGATATTGGTATAACCTAGTTTTATATATGCAGTATCATTTTTATATCCTCCGATAGCAACAATTTTATATTGATTTTCTGGGAAAAGATAATTATTATATAAAAAGTTATGATCATCTCTGTTTGATGTAACTTTTATATATTCATTTAGTTGATCAAGATGATTAGCAAAGTATTTTGCTGAATTTTTAGCTATTTCTTTCTGGTTTATTTGTAAGTTGCTATGTTGGATGTTGTTTAAAATAATATTTGGATAATGAACTTGTTTATAATCGTTAACAAGATTAATAAGATGATATTCTTTAAAATTAGAATATCTTTTATTTGAATCAAATTTATTGATGAATCCGAGCTTAAATTTCAAACCACGTTTTCCTTCTAATTTGAAATCGTAAAAGTAGATAAAGTAGTTTAATATTAATGTTTTTCGTTGCTCATTATCAAGTGGATTGACAGGATTATCAGTTGGATTTATATTAGTTTGATAAGGAACATAAAGTTGATCATCTAAGTTAGTTGCTTTGTTATCTACCCCATTTGAAATATTGATGAAATAATTAGCTTTTTTGAAAACATTTGCAGCAATAAAATCCTTAGCATCAAAAAGATTAAATTTCGGACCATTGGTATGTTTTCCATCATTTTTACGAATGCTAAAATTAGTTTCATTTAACTTATCAATTATTGCTTGATGGTTAGCATCAATTGAAGTGTATCCTGTAAAATCTGAATCTGTCATATTATTACCTGATTTGGGTAGAATATCTTCAAAATCAAGCAATTTGAAATAAGGAAATTCCCTTTCTCAATTTTTTAGTTGTTCGTTTGATACATTTGCTTCGACACCATCGATACTATAAGAAAATTGTAATAATGCTTCACCTTTTCGTAGGTTTTTAACCTTTGAACTTTTTACTATCATTTGGTATCTACCGAATTTTGGTAAATCATATGATTCGTCAAATGCTTTTTTAGCTTCTGATGCTAAATACTGAGAGTGTCCTCAATTTCTTCCGTCTTTTATTTTAAGCAAGTTATAAAAAGTTACATTTCCATCTTTTTTGTTTAATAAATCCAGCATAGCCTGTAAATTTATTGCATCAGAATTACTTGGATTTTGAGAAAAAAGAATTGTAGAATCAGTTGATAATTCTGAAGTTTTGATAATTTGTCTATCAAAAAGTACATCAAATTTAAAATATAACTTAGAATTTTCGTATTTTATAAATTGACTAATATCAAATTTAAAGAATTTGCCAACACCACTTGTTTTCGGTTTAAAATACTTTTTTTTATCTTGCAATGATAAGTTTTGTCATTGTTGAAGTGTAAGTTTTTTAAGATTGAAATAATCAACTTGGTAGAATTGATCTAAATTATTTAAAGTAATTTCATTAATAATCGGGTTCACATCTTTGCTAAATGTTATTTCTTTATCAATGGTTGTAAAGAAACTTGGATCATTTTTTAAGAATGCTTTTAAATGAATAATCAAAGTATTCTTGTCATTGTTTTTAAGTTCAAAACTTACTGGTTGATAATCTAAAAACTCTGTGTTAAAGTTATTCAAATAAAATTTTGCATTATTTTTATTTATGGATGCTGAATATAGGTAATTATTTAATTCATATCTTTTTGCATCATCAGAAAGTTCTATATGATCGTTTCCTTGTGCTTGTGTATTTAATTTAGAATCAAAGTCATTTTGATTAAAAACACCTGCTGTCCTTAAAGTTTGATCAATTAGTTGTTTAAATTTATTGAGGGTATTAATAGATTCTTGTATATTTGTATAGTCAAAATCCTGAAATTTATCTGTTATAAAATTATAAATTTTATTAGCATTTAAAGTAATATCTGAGTGTAAAAAATCCCATAAAGCATTGGTATCTATTTGTTTTTTATCTCGTTTATTCTTATATGCTTGATATGCATCTTTTGCACTATTAAAAGATGTTATAAAATTTCATAAATTATTTTTATAATTATCATAAGAAGTTGCATCTGATAAAAAATATATTTTAGTAGCATTATAGTTATAAAAACTCTGTGGTGCTTGAATTTTTGATATTTGTGTTAGTAATGCCTTTTTATCATCTTCTATGTTTTTATCATTTTGTTTTATTTTATTCCGTACTTTTGTGAATTGATTCAGTGTTATCACTTGTGATAACTCATTTAATAATTCATCTCTTTGAAAATCATCAATATACTTATCATTTGTAATTTTTTCTTTTAATTCTTTTATTCTGTCTTTTAATTCACTTGGAATCAAATCTTTATCTGTTATATATTTTTTTAATTTATCAGTTTGAGCATCTAAATCATTGTCTAATTTTTCAAATTCATTGTATCCAGGTATAGACGTTATGAACAAATCGATGTCATCGTTGATTTTTTGTAACAAAGTGTTTTGTGAATTTTTAAAATATTGATCTTGCATGGTTTTTATAAAATTAATTTTATCATTAAGGGTTTTTGCTTCAGTTAAAAATTCATTATTTGGATCATTTCTAAATTTTATGTAGAATGTATATCTATTGTTATAAAAGAATTCAAAAACACTAGAATTAATTACTTCATCTGAATCATTCAATGCATTAACCTTATGAAGGTAGGATTTATATGAATTTTCTTGTAAACTGAAAAACTCCACTTTTCCTGTTTGTAATTTACGGATACTTTTGATTTTTTCCAATAAATTATCAGTTGTTTTTAGATCAAAAAAGTTCTCAAATTCACCTTGATTTAAATATTTATCTAGCGACTTTATTTCACTTTCAAGTTCGTTATCAAAAGAATATATAGCATTTGCAGTGTTTTCATATGTTTGTGTAATTATTTGATTGTATAATTGAGTTATATATCGTAGATTATCATAAAAATTATGGTTTATTGAATTTAAATGTGGTACATAATTATTTTTGTTTAACAAAAATAATTTAAGTTTATCGAAAATTGGATTAACTTGATTCAACATAGATGAATTATTTTCAAAAATATCCTTAATATTACTTCTATATTCAGGACCTTTATCATCTAAAACTATATTTTGGATGTTATTAATTTTTTGTTTTAACTGATTCAAAAATAAATCAATATCACTAAAACCATTATTTAAAAATGATTTGGTTTCTGTCAATAGCGATGCTCATTCTTCGTAATTTTGTTTATTAGAATCGAATTCATTTAATTGTAAGACAAGGTTATTTAGTAATTTAGATTTTGACACAACTTCTTCATCACTAAGATCTTGATTGATTAGTCAATTCCTAACATTTGACATTAATTTATTATATGAATTGCTTTTAATGTTATTAAGATTTATGTTGATAAAATTTTGCATTTGTAAATCTTTGTTAGGTTGTTCAGGGGTTGTATTATCTGTTGTATTCGGGTCCTCAGGATCATTTGGGGTGTTAGTTTTTAAACTTTCTTTAAATTGTCCACAAGAAACAGTGGTTAATGTTACAGTTGAAAGTAACATAGTAGTGAATCATTTTTTGAATTTCATATACTCCTTTTTTAAATTTTCAAATGTGTGTATTAATATTTTATAAAATTTAATCTAAAATCTATGTAAAAAGTAGATTTTTTTAAGATTTTCATGATTACATAAGCATCAATATAATGTCTTGATATGAAAAATGAAAAAGTTTTTATAATGAAAAATAAACCTCATAAAGGTTTATTTTTCAAGGGAAATTTGAACATCAATTTCTTTAGAAATTTGATCATAAACTTGTGAATCATCTAATTTATTAACTTTTGCTCAATTGATAATAGGATGTGTTATAAATTTAATATTTAACTTATCCTTGTCAAAATCTAGAGTTGTCTTTTGATAATCAATTTCAAGTTTATTTTTATTTATATTAAGCAGCGAATTAATGAAATTAGTTTTCTTGGTTAAATCATCTTTGTCTGCTTCGTATTTTTGCTTTATATCTTCTGAAGTTTTAGCGTTTTTATAGATATCAGAATCTTTGTTAAGGGATGGAGTTAAATACATCAGTTGATCAATATCAGTAAGTTGTATTTGTTTAAAACCTTTAATTTGATAAAGTGTTCTATATGTTTTTGGATCTTTATTTTTAGCATTTGGGATAAAGGTAATTTGTAAATATAAAATTCCATCCTTGTCATTTGCAAAGGAATAAAAATTTAAGTTATAACCTTCACTTTCACTGTTTGATTCTCTTTTGCCATCACTAGTATTTTTGATGTCTAAAAAAACATTTAATGGAACATTTGAATGGTTTAATGCATAAAAATCTAATGTATTAAGTTGTTTTTGATCTAAAGTTGTTTTAGGTAGTAATTGATCTGATCAGTAATTGTTATCTATCACAGTTGTTCCTGTGCGATACAAAGGATTTGTAGCATATTTGCTTGCTAATTCAGATGACATTTTCTTTTCTAGTTCATTACCTGGTTTAAATCCAAAATCTCAACTTGCATAATTTTTATATTTAACATTATTGCTAATTGTTGCATCTTTAATAACATCAGATGATGATGTATCCTTATTTTTATTTAAACTTGCAACTGTAATACCTGCTACAAAAGCAGTGGTTGAAGCAACACCTAAACAAGAAAGAAGTAGAATCTTAACTTTTTTCATTAAACCTCCAATGTTTCATTAATACTTAATAATAAATTATCAATCCCATAATTATTTTCTGAAGAAACAATGTAATATTTATTAAAATTATATTGCTGCATTTCACTTTTGATGTTCTTTAATAACTTACTTTTTCCCTTTTGATTCAGCTTATCTGCTTTGGTATATACAGGTATAAAAGGTAAGTTAATTGAATATAAAAATTCTACCACATTTTTATCATTTTGTGTCATAGAGTGACGACTGTCGATTAATAAATATACACATCTTAAATTTTTACGATTAATTAAATAATCTTCAATCATTTGCATCATTTGCATTTGTTGAGTTTTTGAAACTTTTGCATAACCATAACCAGGTAAATCAACAAATACTGCACCTTTATTATTTTCAAAGAAGTTAAGTAGTTGTGTTCGACCTGGTGTTTTAGAAACCCTTGCTAATTTTTTATTATTAACTAGCGTGTTAATCAAACTACTTTTACCAACATTAGAGCGTCCTCAGAATGCGATTTCATAATTTGAATGCTCATATCAGTTGCTTTTATTAGTAGCCGATTTGATAAATTTAAACATTTTTTGCTCTTTCTAATGCAGATGAGTATTGTAGGTAGTCTTCATCAGGGATAATTAATATGGTTTCTAATTGAGAATTAAGTAGTTTGTTTCCAGAAGCTAAATCAATTTCGTATGCATAATCAGTTTGATTACGTGCTGAGCGAACCAAGTATTTAACATTAAGTTTTTTTGCAAATTCAGCAGTAAGCATATTTTGATTTTCTAAAACCTTGACATTATCAAGAAATTTAGTTTTTTCTTTCAAAATAGCAGTATTAGTTTTAAAATCGTTACTAGGTTTATCTGGGTTTTGACTTACTACAACATAAATATGGTCAAATAGATCTGCTGCTTTACGAATTATATCCAAATGTCCCTTGTGTATAGGGTTAAAAGATCCAGCATACAATGCTGAATTAATTTTTATAGATTGCTTTGGCATTACGTGCAATCACCAATTCTTCGTTTGTTCTAATTACATAAACTTTAACTTCTGAATCAGGTGTAGAAATTAATTGATAATCACCGATTGAACCTTCATTTAATGTTTTATCTAACTTAATCTTCTTAAAGAAAAGTCTATCAACTATATCTTGTCGAGTTGCTGCTGAGTTTTCACCAACTCCTGCTGTAAATACTAGTGCATCAAGGTGATAACCAATCTTATTTGCATAAATAGCAGTGTAATCCGCAATTTTTTGAGCATATAAATCAAGAGCAAATCTTGCTTGTGGATTTGAATCTGCTGCATTACGAACATCGCGCATATCAGATGAAACACCTGATACACCTAATAAACCACTTTTTTTGTTCAATAAATCAGTGAATGCATTAATATCCATTTGAGTTTGCTTAAGGACAAATTGGTGAATAGATGGATCGATATCACCACTACGAGTTCCCATCATAATTCCTGCTAATGGAGTAAGTCCCATTGAAGTATCAATTGATTTCGAATCTTTAACTGCAGCTAAACTCGCTCCATTTCCAAGGTGTAAATTAACAAAAGAAACAGTTTTTTGTCCTAGAATTTCAGCAAGTTTTTCAGTAATAAATTGATGTGAAATACCATGCATACCATATTTTTTGATATTAAATTTGCTTGCTAAATCATGCGGTATAGCATATGTATAATTAACTTTTTCAATACTTTGGTGAAATGCTGTATCAAAATCTGCACTTAATTTAGCATCTGGAAAAACTTTCTTAAAACCTTGCATCGCTTGCACAGCACCTGGATTATGTAATGGTGCATAAATTGCACATTCTGAAATTAAATCAATTTCTTTTTGTGTAATTTTGGTTGTAGAAGCAAAATAATCTCCACCATGTACTACTCTAAATCCGATAAATTCAATTTCTGCTTTATCTTCAATTAATTTGATTTGTTGCATTAATTTATATACTTCTTCAACTGCAACTTCATGATTTGGCATCACAACATCTATTTCGTGTTTTTGTCCATTAAATTTGATGGTTATATTACCTTTAGGTAAGGTGATTCGTTCAGCAAGCCCACTCGCGATTAACTTTAAAGTATCCTTATCAAAAAGGCTTAGTTTAATTGAACTACTACCTGCATTAATAACTAAAATCTTTTTCATTATATCTCCTAATTATTTTATATTTTACCAAAAATATTGGTAATAATCATTATTATTTAAATTAATAATTGCTATATAAGCGTTTAAAATTCTTCTGATTTTTATAAAAATATGCCTGAATCATTTGTCCATATGTAAAACCAAGCATTACAAAACTCCCTAATGCAATTTCAAAAACCTTTGTGATTTGAGTCTTCAAACTCTGTATATCAGCATTATTGGCCATTTGCATAATTTTACCAATGCCTATAAAAAGTTGTTGAAACTGTTGATTGATATCATCTGAAATTTGTCTCGGTTTTATAAATGGATTTACATCATAAGCATAAGCAAGGTTGATTAAAAAGTGTAATAAGTCCGCAAATTCTTCAGTAACATTTCTTAAATTAACATTTTTGTTAATTTTCCAATATTTGAAACTTTGTACTTCGTTTACAAATTCACCTGCTTCAATCATTAAAGCTAAGGTTTTTTGGGTTAAAACATCTGATTTAGTGAGTTCAGGATGGTTAAGTTGCTGCTTTTGCTCTATTTTTTGATCCAGTTTCTTTTGTAATTGAAATAATAATGATAAATCCATGAATATATTTTAATACAATTTTTATTTTTGTTTATTAATCATTTTTTTGTTTCTCATATTATTTTCATAATTAAAATGATTTAATATTTGTTTTAAATTTATTTTCAAAATATTAAAAGATTTTTTATATAATAAATATATATAAAAAGGAGAGAAAATGATTGTTTATCCATTACAAGAAAAAATTAATAATGCAAAGATGCTAACATCTGATGAAGAAAATATTAAATTACGAATTACTGAAGCAATATTAAAAAATAAAGAAAAAGATTTTGCAAAGCAATATAATGATTCAGATGTAGAAGACATCTTAGAAGGTCTTTTTAAGATAGCTAAACAAAAACAGACAAACCCGTTAAAAACTGTACGTGAAATTATAGAATCTAAAAGATATACAAATAATGAAAGATCAATTGATTGAGTAAATTTACAAGGGTTTTATAATAGAACTTATAATATTTCGAATGAATATAAAAATAAATTTATTATTAATAGTTATATAAGCGAATATCAATGAAAGAGTCTATATTCATCATTTCGTTCATATGTTTATAATGTTATTTCATATAGAAATTTTATGCAAAATATTATAAGCAAGGTTGCTGCATTTATTTCAGAAAATTTAAATAGAGCTTCCGATTCATTTGATGCATTTATAGAAGCTTCCGATAGTTTGCCATCGCAATTAGCTGCACCAGTAAAATTCGCTTATGCATTGTCACAGGTGATAAAAGAAATTTCACAAATAAAAATACCTAGCGAAAGTGTAAAAGCATATGCAGAAGTCATTGATCAAATGTTTCAAAAAAGAGTATCAATGAATTTAATTTCCGATGTATTAATGAAATTGTATAATAAATCATCTGAGGTTCACTGAATTTATAAAATTTCAATTTCTTATTGAATATATCATAATGAAGCATATAGATTATCTGTGTTAGCAAATAGATATTGAAGTGAAGCAGAAACTAAATGAATAAATTCATAGCATCCTCTAATAAAAATACAATACTTTATAAATTTAAGATAAGGTATGATGTACACTCTTATATGTTTTATTATATAATTTTGATAATCTTATCGCTTTTATATATAGCATCATTAGTTAATGTTGGATTATTTATATATTTAGATATTTTTTATGGTGTCGGTTGAGTTATGTTAGGAATTTCAATAATTTTTCTATATTTATTAGCAAGATTTTTATCTAAATTTTTATTTATTTATATGTATAGACATAATCTAAGGCTGTATGCTTCTTATGCATTACAAGTTTATATGATTCTTAGATTAAAATTTGGGACTTTTAAAAATTTATTAATTGATGAAAAACAAAAAATAATTTTAAAAGTTGCAAGAATACTAAATAAATATGGTTTGGTTTCTGAAGAAGTTTCGGGATTACAAATATTAAATATACAAATAAATAAAAATAATTTAATTTTTTATAAAACAGATTCAAAAGTCAATGATATTAACATAAATGATGTATTAAAACCAAAAATAATTTATCAACTAAATCAAAATGAAATTAAAATAACTATAAATAAAGAGATATTATTTAAAAACTATATTCAGAAGAAAAATGTTTATAGAATATCATGTGAATTTTATTTAATGGATAGCATCTTTAATATGATAAAAAATATTAATAATAAAGATTTTAATTATTATCTTAATATAATGCAACAGATTGATAAAACTTGATTTATAACAACTAATGCAAAGTTAGTTTCTATTTATTTAGATGTAATACTAAAAAATTTAATAGAAGGCAATTTTGAGCATATTACATATGATTATAAGCAATTGAATTTCTATAAAGAAGCATTCAAAGAAGTAAAAATAAATTTATCTGATGAAGAAGTTGTTACATGGGATTTATGAAGTATTCTTTATTATTTGCATAATGATATAAATGTAAAGGCTATGTTAAAGATTGTAAGAGAAAATAGTTATTCGGATATAAAGGATACACAAGAAATAAACCTAAATAATTTTTTCTTACAGATCAAAGATGAAGAAATATTAAAGAAGATAAAACAAATACAATTTAGTCGTAAAAAATATCTAGCTAAAATAGACACATAACTTATTTATCAATAAAAAAGACACTATAACAAACATGTTATAGTGTTGAATTTTATTCAAATGTTTCGTATTCAAATTCTCCAAAGTCATTGTCATGCACTGATTCAAATTGATCTTCATAAGATGATTCGGTTAATTCATCGAAGTCTACATGAATGTTATCTAAAGTATCGTTATCAATAGGAGCATTCGGATCATATTTTGATTTAAAATAGGTTCTGGGATTTCGGATATCATATTTTCCTTTTAGTTCAAAATTACTGTTTGTTCCAGCAGGAATTTTATGTCCTAAAATGATGTTTTCCTTTAAACCTTCAAGTTTATCAACACGATTTCCAACAGCAGAGTTAACTAATATCTTAGCAGTTTCTTGGTAAGAAGCAGCTGACAACCACGAATCTGAAAGTAATGGTACTTGTTTTGCTCCACGGATTTTCACTTCACCATAAGCAGGTTTTAACCCTGCAGCAAGTAGTTTTCCGTTTTCTTTTTGATATACAAATGTATCAATTAATGCACCATTAAAGAATTTTGAATCCCCAGGATCAGTAATCATAATTTTTGATAATAATTGACGGATGATAATTTCAATATATTTATCAGCAATTGTAATTCCTTGAAGACGATAAAGTCTTTGAGTTTCTTTAAGTAAGTAGTTTTGCACCGCACGAGGTCCAGCAACTTCTAAAAGATCTTTTAAGATAATAGGGCCTTCGAAAATCTTTTGTCCAGGAACAACATTATCACCTTTTTTAACACGCAATTTTTGAGAAAGTTTTCCGTTATATTGTGTTTCAATAATTTCACCATTATGTGCAGTTGAACGAACTGTTACAATATAAATATCTGTTTTTTGTCCTGTATCACGGTTTTTAGCTTGTTCGATTTTAACAACCTTACCAAAAACTTTTGAAATAATAGCAGGTTTTCCTCACGGAAAATCATAAGCATCGATAAGCTCGATGAGACGACCAAATCCTCCGGTAATATCTTCAACCCCAGCAACCCCACCAGTATGGAATGTACGCATTGTAAGTTGTGTCCCGGGTTCCCCGATTGATTGAGCTGCAACAACCCCGACCGCTTCACCAGTACTTACGACACGATTGGTTGCTAAGTCTTTTCCATAACAGTGTTTACATACTCCATTACGTGTATGACATGATAATACAGAACGGATATCTACTTTCTCTAATTTTAATTCCTTGGTAATTTTATCTGCGATATCAGGAGTTATTAAGATGTTTGCCTCAACTGCAATATTTCCGTTTTTATCAAGAATCGCAGAGTTGGTATATCTACCTTCAATCCGATCCCATAATGATTCAATAACTGTATCAGTTTTGGTATCTTTAATAGCCTTAACCTCAAAACCAAAATCAGATCCACAATCTTCTTCACGAACAACTATTCCTTGCCCGACATCTACTAATCTACGTGTTAAATATCCAGACTTAGCAGTATTTAAAGCAGTATCGGTAAGTCCTTTACGCGCCCCGTGAGTTGATGAGTAAAATTCATATGCGCTAAGTCCATCAAGGAAAGAAGATTTAACAGGGATTTCAATTGTAGAACGAACCACACGATCATTTTCAGCATCAGCCTTTAAAATTTTGGTGTTGTTGCTCATTAAACCACGCATACCAGCAAGCTGAGTAAAGTTTGATGCATTACCACGGGCTCCTGATGTCATCATCATAAATAATGGGTTTTCAATATCTGATTGTGTAACTTTTTTAAGTTCTTTTTCAATTTCTTCTTTAACCTTTGATCAATGCTGAATTGTTAAATTGTAGCGTTCATCATCAGTTAAGTATCCATCTTCGTAGAATTGACGCAGTTTTGCAGTATGTTCATCTCCTTCTACTATTTTTTCCTTGGTTGATTCTAATGTCTTAACATCGTTCATCGAAATAGTTGTTCCAGAAATGGTAGAATATTGAAAACCTAAGTCCTTAATTTTATCTAAAATTGTAGCGACATAATTTGTATATTTGAATCAAACATTTTCTAAAACTTTTGTATATTCATCGATTGTTCAACTTACTAATGAGTTATCAATTCCTTTTAGATGATTGTTATAATTAATTTTTTCAAACTCTTCAACTAAAAATGTGTTAATTAATTTAGCATGTTCTAATGGAATATAATCACCATTATAATCACGCAATGCTTCACAATCATTTAATCTAAAAGTGTAGTTTGAATAAGTTGTAGCATCAATTATGTTAGCGACATCTTCTTTGGTTACTACATACACATATTTTTCGTAAATTTTACGAATTATCTTTGCAATATCTTTTTTAGCTAATCCACGGGTAACTTCAAGATGTTTAATTACATCCCGAAAGTTTTCACCATAATTTAGTGTATAACGATCTAAAGCATTTTCAGAAGTATGAATTACTTCTTTTTCGATTACAATTTCTTTACCATCAGAATCTTGTTTATATGTTTTTTCGCTGTATTTACCAAAAACAAATTCAAATTCATCTGGGAAAGCTTGATTTAAAATAAATTTACCAACTGATGAAATAATATAAGGTTTATTGGTCTGTTCTGATATGAATTTTTTATTTAATGCAGCAATAGGTAAAACAATTCGAGCATGTAAATCTAGATAATCTCTTTCATAAGCTAGCATCATTTCATCGAATGAACCATAATAATTTCCTTCACCTTTAACACCTGCTTTTTCAATAGTTAAATAGTAAAGTCCTAAAATCATATCTTGTGACGGGTTAATAATTGGTTCACCATCTTTAGGACCTAAAATATTTTTTGAAGCAAGCATTAATTCTTTTGCTTCAAGAACGGCTTGATCACTAACTGGGATGTGTACTGCCATTTGATCCCCGTCGAAGTCGGCATTAAATGCTGTTGTTACTAACGGATGCAATTTGATTGCTTTTCCACGAATTAATACAGGATAAAATGCTTGGATTGAAAGACGGTGTAAGGTAGGAGCACGGTTTAATAGTACCGGTCTATCTTCAATTGCGCGTTCTACATATGGTCAAATTCTTGGATCAAGACCTTCGATGAGTTTTTTAGCTGTTTTAACACTTGTAACCCCATCTTCATTAGAAATAAGTTCGCGAACAATTCAAGGTTCAAATAATTTAGCCGCCATATCACGAGGAATACCGACTTCATACATTTTAAGTTTAGGACCACCGACAATAACACTACGTCCTGAATAATCAACACGTTTTCCGAGTAAGTTTTGACGGAAGCGCCCTTTCTTACCTGTTAAAGCATCTGAAATAGATTTAAGTGGTTGTCCATCTTTTGAAGAAACCGGAGCTGGTTTTTTTCTACCATTGTCAATTAAAGCATCAACTGCTTCTTGAATCATCCGATATTCATTTTGCTTGATTAACATTGGAGCATCTTGTTCGATTCATTTCTTTAAACGGGTGTTACGAATAATGATGCGACGATAGAGTTCGTTAATATCACTTGTTGAGTGTCTTCCACCATCTAATTGTACCAATGGTCTAAGATCAGCAGGAATAACTGGTAAGTTATAAATTAACATATCGGTAGGTTTTTGTCCAGAGCGAATAAATGAAGTTATAATAGTAAGACGTTTGTATAATTTGGTTCGTTCTTGGATTTTTGAAGCAGAATTATTTACTCCGTTTTCTTCAATTTCTAAGTTTATTGCATCAATATCAGCTTGAACTGCTGCTCTTTCTGCTTCTAAATCAATATGTTTAAGTAGGTATTCAATAGCATTTGAACCTGTTCCAATTTTAGCATCGGTAAATTCTTCAATAACTTCATTGTAAGAATAAAAGTCAATTCCAAATGATTTTCCATCTTCAGATTGTGCATATTCAAGCAGTTCATCTAATGTTTGTTGAATTTCTTCGATAGCATCTGGATCATCGTATTCTAATGTTAACATTTCACGAAGAACTTCAAGATAAAATTCAGGTGCTTCGTTAATATTTACAATAGTATTCTTTTTAAGTGATTTTAAATTACCTGTTTCTAAAACAATATGAGATTTATAATAAATAAGTTTTTCTAAATCAGCCTTTGTTACCGGTTTATTACTATCGTGAACTCTAAGACCTAGAAGTTTTGAAATAATAGAGTGATCAATTTTGAAAAATCAAAAGTGTACAACAGGGTTTTCAAGTTTGATATGTCCCATTCTACTACGACGTGAAATTTTGGGTAAAATCACTGGTTTATATTTTTCACATTGTGGATTTTTAGTACAGATTTGATTTTCATCAGTTTTTTTGTATTTAGTACCACACACAGGACATTTATAATCAGTTACTGGACCAAAGATTAATTCATCAAAAAGTCCATCTTTTTCTGGTTTATATGTTTTATAGTTAATGGTTTCAGGTTTAGTTACCTCGCCATAAGATCATTTTTCAACATCTGCTTTTGTAGCAAGTGAAAGGGTAATTCTGTTGATGGGTGATTTTTTATCAAAAGTATTATTCATCATCACCTCCTGTTTCAAATTGAATCATATCAAATTCGGTTATTTGGTCGCTTTCATCGATTGTGTCAGAAAGTTCTAATTTCATTCCTAAACCTTTAAGTTCGTGACTTAAAACATTAAATGATTCAGGTGTTCCTGGAGTTGGTAGTTGTTTTCCGGAAACTAATGCAGAATAAAGGGCATTACGTCCTAAAATATCATCGGATTTATAAGTTAATATCTCTTGTAAAACATTGGTTGCACCATATGATTCAAGTGCTCATGTTTCCATTTCACCAAATCTTTGACCACCATTTTGTGATTTTCCTCCAAGAGGTTGTTGAGTAATTAGTGAATATGGACCGACAGAACGAGCATGCATTTTATCATCCACCATATGGTTAAGTTTAAGCATATACATTACACCCACAGAAATAGGTTTATCGAACCTACGTCCTGTAATGGGATCAATTACAATTTGTTTACCTGTTTTATCTAATCCTGCTTCTTCTAATGCGGCCTCAATATCTTGTTTTTTTACTCCATCAAAAGACGGGGAAACAAATTTGGTGTTCAATTTACGAGCAGCCATTCCAAGATGAAGTTCTAAGATTTGTCCAATGTTCATCCGTGATGGTACCCCTTGTGGATTAAGCATAATATCAAGTGGTGTTCCATCTTCTAAATATGGCATATCTTCTTCTGGTAAAACAATTGAAATAACACCTTTGTTTCCATGGCGACCTGCCATTTTATCACCAACTTTAATCTTACGTTTTTGTGCAATTGAAACTTTAACAATTTTCTCTACACCTTCTTCTAAAACATCATTATTTTCTTTTGAAAGAACTTCAACATGGATAACAGTTCCTCCATGACCATTTTTTACTTTCAAGGATGTATCTTTAATTCCGGTTGAACGACTTCCTAAAATAGCTTGAAGTAACTTTTCTTCTTGTGAAGGGTTTTCTTCACCTTTTGGAGATGTGCGACCCACTAAAACATCACCGGGTAACACTTCGGAACCTACTTTTACAATACCTGTTTCATCAAGATGACGAATCGAATGCTTAGAAACTTGTGGGATATTAGCTGTTAATATATCGTTTCCAGCACGAGAACTACGGAATTGGATAATTTGTTCTTCAACATGAATAGATGTATAAACATCATCTTTAACCAGTCTTTCGTTAATAATAACAGCATCTTCAAAGTTGTATCCGTTTCAAGTGGTAAAACCAACTAAAACATTCTTACCTAGTGCTAATTCACCGTCCTTAAAAGAAGAACCATCAGTTAATAAATCTCCAGCTTTAACTTGTTGTCCTTTACGAACTAGTGGTTTTTGCTGAATAACTGTTCCTTGGTTACTTCTTTCAAAATTACGCAGTGAATATTTATCAGTTACACCACTTTCGCTACGCTTTACAAAGATTTTTGAACTATCAACATATGTAACAGTTCCTGAGTTTTTTGCAATAAGGTTATAAGAAGAGTATTTAGCAATATCTGCTTCAATTCCAGTTGCAATTAAAGGTGCTTCAGCTTCTATTAATGGAACTGCTTGACGTTGCATATTCGATCCCATCAGTGCACGGTTAGCATCATCATTTTCTAAGAATGGTATACCTGCAGCAGCAACGGAAACCATTTGTTTTGATGACACTTCCAAAAAATCAACATCTTTTGGGGTTCCAACAATATAGTTGTAATCACGTCTTATAGTTAGTGTAGGAGTAATAATTTTGTTGTTATCATCAATTTGTACTGATGATTGGGCAAATGAATATCCGATTTCTTGGGCAGCTGTTAAATAACGAACATCGTTATAATCAACAACGCCATTATTAACTTTATAATAAGGGGTTTTTAAGAATCCAAGTTCATCAACTTGTGCAAATGTTGCATAGTTTAAAATCAAACCGATATTAAGTCCTTCAGGTGTTTCGATCGGACAAATTCTTCCATAGTGAGTTGAATGAACATCCCGAACTTCAAATTGAGCTGTATCACGACTAAGACCACCAGGACCTAATGATGTAACACGGCGTTTGTTAGAAACTTCTGCTAATGGGTTAATTTGATCCATAAATTGTGAAAGTTTTGAAGAGTTAAAAAAGGTTTTCATCTGATTGGTTATGAGTTTATTATTAGTTACGTTTTTTGCAGTAACTTTTTCGGCTTCCTTTGAACCAATACGTTCGCGAGTAGTTTTTTCAAGTTTTGCTAAAGCAATCATCAATTGTGCTTCCAATAATTCACCAACAGAAACAATTCTTTTGTTAATCAATGAATCCGGGTCATCATCTTGACCTACTCCAACAGTAAGATTGAAATAGTAACTAATAGCAGCAACAATATCGGAAATTAATAAGTGTGTTTCGATTGATTTAGGATCATTACCAATTATAATAATAGGTTGCTCCGGCTTAGTTTCCATTCATTTTTTAGACGGATATACTTTGACTTTAATAATTTTAGTTCGTTTTCTTAATTCTGGATTATTGTATCCGTGATGGTTTTCGTAATGATGTGAATTTGTTTCACTAGCAGGACGATAAACTTTATGATAAACATGTTCTGGATCGATGTCTTCTAACTTCTCTGATGGTAGAACACGTGTATTAAATCATCCTTGGATTTCTCGTGCTTTTTTATAATCAATAAATGAACCTTTGCTTAATAAGATTTCACCGTTTTTTGTTTTTAAATCTTCAGCAAGGTATGTTTTAGTAATACGGTCTACTAAAGAAAGTTTTTTATTAAGCATGTAACGACCCGTTACAGAAAGGTTGTATCTTTTTTTATCAAACAACATACTTGGAAGCAATGATTTTTTTGCTTCTGCTGTTTCGCGATCTCCTTTACGAATGGTTTTGAAGATTTCCTCTTGTGAAAAATCAATAATTTCTTGTTGATTATATTCTTCATTACCAAGAATTTTATCCTTTTTCAAGGTTTCAACTAGCAATTCATTCTTACCAAAAAGTTTATACAGCATTTTTGGAGTAAATCCAAAAGAACCAAGCAAGGTACCTAATGCAATACTTTTATTCTTATCGACTTTAACTTTTACAACATCCAGATTCGATGAAGTAACCTTGTGCGAAACTTCAAATCATGAACCGATTCTTGGCAAAATTTCAAGTTTGTTAAACAAGTCATCTGATTGCTTGTTACGTACACCTAATCCGAAATAAGCACCAGGTGATCGGATAAGTTGGCTCACAATAACTTTTTCAGAACCGTTAATAATAAAACTACCACCAGAAGTTATATATGGAATTTCTCCTAATAAGACTCTTTCTTGTTTTACAACTCCGGTTTTTACATTTTCTACATTTAAATTAACATAAACTTTTGCACTAAAGTTCATACCTTTAGCTTTACATTTGTTGATTTCATCACCTTCACTAGTGATTTTTTTATATGGTAATTCAACATCAAAACTAGATTTTAAGCACTCAAGTCTAATTTGTCCAGTTGTAATAGGATAAATTTCCATTAATGCATTTTGAATACCATTCTTCATAAATTCTGCAAAAGATTCTTTGTTTGTTTGAAGAATATCAAAAAGAGGTAGAGATTGTTTGGTGATAGAATAATCTCTACGTTCAGTTTTTGGACCAAATTTACGAATTCGATATTTTTTTTGTTCCATTTTAACCCTTTCGAAAATTGCAATTTTCTTTTTTATGAATTTCATTTTTGTGGTATTATCATAAAAACATAAAAAGTGAAATAAATTATACCATAAAATAAAGTAAAGAGTATGCAAATATTTTAGAAAAAAATCTCCAAAAAGTCTTAAAATAGTTGGACTTTTTAGAGAAAAAGTTGTTGATTTTTATTTTTTAGATGCTTTGTAATTATCTTAAAGTAGTTAATTTTTTATTTATTTTAAAAGTAAAATCTTAATTTTAAAATAAATTGTCTTTTGATTTAGTTTATTAATAAGTTTGAACTTGCTTTTTAAATCTTTTACACAACTTTTTATAGATGTTTATAACAAGTTCGCATAATCATTTTCATAATTTGTGCAGTAAAAATGTTTTATAAAGTAAAAATAATAATTCAAGTAGTACATAAATAAAGAAAGCCGGTAAAAAAGCAGGGATAATTTTTCCAAATTCTTCTTTTTCTTCATAACGACTTATATATGTGTAAATTATAATGTTAGAAAACACCCCATATGTTATGAAATTTCGATAAGTTCCTTCGCTCTCAAAGAGCAGTAAGGAAATAATAGCCTTTTTATACATAGGAAGCAAGATGTTTTTATAAATAAATCATCTGCTATAACCTAGTTTTCTTCAATGTTTAACTTTACTTTCATCGATTCGATTAATAACTTCTGAAAACTGCTTGCTCATAGCTCTAAATGCGATGATGATAACGGCTAAAATAATTGCAGTTTCAAAGTAAAAGATTGAATTAAATAATATAAAAAAGATTAAAACAGGGATTGATTTTAATAGCACTATAAATAATTTAAAAAAGTATGTTTGAATCGGTTTAAATAATTTTTCACTCATCAAGATTGCATATAAAATAGCCAGCAAGAATGCTAAATAAATCGCTATATAGGTCTGTTTGAAGATACTTCAGTAAGAATTATATATATTTGGATCTATAGTAACTTCTGAAAAATCAAAAATAAACAAGTTGTTAAATCACAATTTTAAAAACTCTATATTAACTTTTGTTTGTGATAAATCTACAAAACTTGTTATTATAATAGCGAAAAAAACTGCAAAAATAAGATATTTAAGGATTTTTTTATAATTATATGCTAATGAATATGGGGTTTTTTCTGATGGATTTTTAATTTTAGGTGAAACAAATAAAAATTTATTAAATAAAATTAAAATCCCCTCAAAAAAACCAACTAAAATAACAACAAAAAGAATACTTATTCCTAAATATTCAATTTTTTCCTTGAAAAAATTGAATACAAATCCGATTCCATAGATCCCGACTGAACCTAAAATAGAATTTCAACGGATATTAGATTCGATTGCTAATAAGGAGTTCATTATAAATTTGTTTTTGTTTGATAAAACAATATTGATATAAAAGCTTTTATAACGTGACATTCCTAAATTAATATCTTGTCAGAACTTTTTGGTATTACTTGATTCAAAGATATCACAAAAATATCGATGCAATCATAATCATGTTGTGTATCAAAAAATCATAAACGCAATCATATCTTTTTGATAAGATGATCCGAATATCATTATTGGCACCAAAATCGGCATTGAACGTAATAAGATAATAGCAATTCGCACAATTCATGTTCATCAGTTTTTTCTTCATAAATTTAATGAACTAAAATAAGCAGTTATAAAAGCAAGCAAAAGTCCGACAAAGGTTCCACTAAAAACAGATTTAATGGTAATTCACATATATTTAATATTTAAAATTCATAAATTTTCATTAATAAAATCAGGTGAATTAGAACGGAATTCAAAGAGATTTTTTAAATTAACCCAAAAAAGCTTTAAACCAATTTTTGATGGTTTGATGTTAAGTTGATATATAAATATAAATAAAATAATTAAGGAGGTTATTAATAGGGTTCATTTAGTTAAAGTTTTTTGTCAAACTTTAACTAAAAATTTCTTTTTAGTCAAAATATTTCCTTAGCTCATCAGGATCATATTCACCTTTATAATATATTTTTTGAATTTCTTGATTTTTAATTGCAATGATTTTGTCAATATATTTAACTGCATCAGAAAGGTTATGCAGTGCAATAATAATATATTTATTTTTTTTAATACTTTGCAGGTAGTCAAAAACTAGTTTGGCATTAGTGATGTCTAAATTACTAGTTAACTCATCACATAGGAGGATTTTAGTGTCGTTAAGGAGATTTAAGATGATAGCAAAACGTTGTTTTTGCCCAGCAGAAAGCTGTTCTATTGGTTTAAAAATAAATTCTGACATTCCAAAATGATTGCAAAGTTGAAAAATTTCTTCTTTTTGCTGCTTGGTGAAAATTCTAAGTCATTTAAATAAAGGATTTTTGTATTTTTTGTAAAAATGTTGTAAATTTTTATAAAAATCTAAAGAAGTTATTAAATTATCATCAGGAGCAATATAGATTATGTCGTTTTTATACTTTTTTAACTTGTTTTTAGGTATTTTAGCGCCATTGTATAAATAATAACCTGAAGTAATTAATTCAAAATCGAAAAAGGATTTTAAAATTGTACTCTTACCAGTTCCGCTTTTTCCGATTAAACCAAGAATGCAATTGGTCGTGATGTCTAAATTGACATTTTTTAAGATAATTTTATCGGTATATTTTAAATCAACATTTTTAAAACGAATCATTTTAACCTAAGATGTTATCAACAATTGGTCAAAACTCAACATCAGGATTATCAATTTTACGATATCCATTGAATCCAACGGTTGGACCAAAAATATCTTTATCATTTTTGTATAAGTTTACAAATGCAGCTGTAACTTGATTAATTGCATCTGAACTTACATAAGGTCCAAAAACTCCTACATTATATGGTAAAACCTCTGTGACAATAAATTCTTCAAGTTTTTCATTCGGTCTAGTGCTTTGATTAATTTCATATGCATCATGTGGTTTATATTTGGTTCATGCTCACGATGTTTCATCATCAAAAAAGATGTGTTTTTTTGCTTCGTTAGGGTTGTTCATTTCTTTGATTTTACCCCCAATTAAGATGTTGTCTGGTGTTTCGGATGCAACTGTTGCTAGTGGTTTAAAACTTGCTCCAAAGTGTTTTTTAAGTAGTGCTTGTTGTAATAAGTATTTACCACCAGATGTGTTTTTACCGGTGACAATACCATATTTGATAAATTCATTTCAGTTTTTGCTATTTCAAGCTTGCTTGATTTTAGAACGAATATCATCAGTTCCTATCAATACTATTGAACCTCTTTGGTAAGGGACTAAATCTGTTTTAGCATTATATAATGATTGATAAATTTGTCCATCTCAATTGTAACCATTATTTTTGTCATCTCATTGAGATCTTGGTTTAGCATGAAAAAGTGTATCTTCATTTTTTGCAATTTTTCTTAAATCATCATCATCGAGTCCATCGGTATAATGTCCGTGTGCCTTGGTAGTGAAATCATATGTAATATCACCATTAAATTGACGAGTTAGTGTCTGGATGCCTAGTTTAAAACCAAGTTCTCCGACTTTTGCTTTATTCGATTGTAGATAACCAGCTGAAATAAAAGCAAAATCAGATGTACCTTTGGTTAAATCATCGAAAGTAGCTTTGTAATCTTCTTGTCCTCGGAAGATTACTTCAACTTTAACATTTGATTTTAAAGCTTTGAGTTCATCGTTTAATGAATTTTCTAATTTACTTTTGTATTGGTCAAGTGTTAAATTTCCAAGTGCATATTGTTCAGGGGTTCCTAAACTTAATTTTACACTTTGGTTTTCTTGTTTATCTGCTTTAGTAGAAGTTCCACAAGAAACTGCAACTGATATTGATGCAGTTGATGTAAGAATTCCTAAACTAAATAATTTTTTGAATTTCATTTTTCTCCTATCTTAATATAGGACAGAAAAATTTTTAAGAAAGACTCACCACGCTAGCATTACCTAGATCGGCTCTTAAGAGTGTTTCTCAACCTACAAAAACTTGCAAGTACCTCTGCCCTTGCAAATATTATACAAAATTTTAAAAATTATCTAAATCATTACTTGAAATAATATATATCTGATTATTTCATTCATCGTAATCTAAAAAAGCATTTTCTTTATCATTATTCTCGCTATTGCTTGATAAATCAAATTCTATTTCATTAAAAACAGAAGTTAAGGAATATTGCTCAGAATTTTGGGTTTTATCAATAATTATGGTATCAAAATTTTGATTTATCTCTCCTTTTCCTTGTTGTTTGTATGTTTTTAAATTAGTATAGACTTGATGATTAATATTTGTATGTAAGTTTATTATATATTCATTGATAAAAAATGCATCAGTAGGCTCCTCGTCCATTATTTTGTGTTCATTAATAAGTTCGTTAGCAAATTTTGTAAAGGGCTTTGAAATAACTTGACTATAATCACCTGATTCAACAAGTTTGCGATCATTGAAAAGAAAAATTTCATCAAATTCGTTTTTCAAGATATTAAAATCATCGGTTGTATAAATATATGGAATCTTATATTTTTGTGAAAAGACATTTAAAACACGAATGAACTCATTTTTATGATCATATGGAATATCATTTTTTAAATCTTTAATGATTAATAATTTACTGTCATCAACTCAATATTTGATAAGTTTAATTTTAATTTTATCAATGTTTTTTAAGTATTTAAAAGGGATTAAAAAGTTCTTTTGCGAAATTGATATATTTTCAAGTAATGAAACAAATTTTAACATCGCAATAATTTCGTTTAACAATGTTTTTGATAAAGGTTTTTTGTTACTGCAATACTCACTAATATGTTCTAAAAGATTAATCATCCATGGTTTTTTAATAAGTGAATTATAAAAGGAGCTAAGGTTTTCAAAAATATTAGTTGAATTTTCATCTTTATCTGTAATTGAATTAAATAAATAAGAAACCTTTTTAAATGATGTGTTAAATGACTTAATTACGTTTTTTAAATTTATTAAAAACTGATTAATTTTGTTATTTTTGTGAGTTAATAAGTTATCGAAAATCTTATTTTCAACATAATTACTTCAATCTAATTCAGCCGATGCTAACCGTAACTGTTGATTTAGGTTTTTCATTTCAACTAAAAATTTGTGATTGTGAATTTGTTTATAATTGGTATTATCAAATTTACGAATTTTTGACTTGACATCGTTGATTTTATTAATAATCTTTTGATAATGCTGTTTTGAAAGTAAAGTGTAATGATCAACATTGATTTCTAATTCATATTCAATATAATTTTTTAGTTGTTCTTTTATTAATGAATGATTTTTTTCTTTGGTTTTATATCTATTATGAATAAAAAAATCTATTTTATTTGTTACATCGTTATAAAGAAGTTTTAATTCTTCATTATTTAAATAATATAGATTTTTCTTATTTTTTTTTCAAATAAATAATGACTTTCTTTTTGCACAGTAATCTTTATATAATTCAACAAAATCTGAGTGTTGTATATTTGCATATTTAAATTTATATTTTAAAAGTGATATTTCCTTATTTAAATTATAAATTTGCTGATTGATAAACGTTTTAGAAGTGGTTTTTGTTGTTTTTAAAAACTTATAATAATAATTTATTTCAGTTTTTAAATCTCGTTTTTTAATTTCACCTGAAACTTTTGTAATTGATGTATTATTTATTTTTTGTAAATATTCGTATCTTTTTTTTAGTTCACTAATTTTTTCTTTTTGTAAGATAAAATTAGAATTTTCAAAGGTTGAAAAAACACTTTCGATATCGGATTTTAGTTCTTTCAAAAAGTCCACAAAGAATTTAAAAAGCATATTTTGATACTCATACAGGTTGTAGCGATATTTATAAATTATTTCTTCCAATTCTTTATTTAAAAGCAATTTACTACTTTGTAAAGCACTAATTTTTTTATCTAAAGTATCTTTCTCTCTCTTGTATTCTTGGTTAATGTTAATGATTAAAGGGATAAATTCTGTAATTCTTTTAAAGAAGAGATTTTTTAAAATAAAAGTATTTTGATTAGTGATGTTTGTGATTTTTTGTAAATATCAATCATATTTATATTCAGAATCTATGCAGACTTTTCAAATCTCGTTGAATGGGATGCTTAAGTCCTTGTTATTACTTATTTTTGATACATCAAAAAAAGATATTTTGTTTAATATTTTCTTTTTATTTGTGATTAAATTAAAATTTTGTTGATTTTGATCATGAAAACCTAAAACAACTGACTTGTTTGTTTTAATAACATCTCATAGGGTCTCAAATGTTAAATTAGTATTAACAGCAGGAATAAAAAAAAGAGATGTATAGGAGCTAATTAAAAGTTTTGGAATGCTGATACTGAGTTTGTTATTTTTTTTAGATGTAAAAAAACCTTTTTGAAAGTCTTCAAATAAATTTTTAAGCACGAACAAAAACTTTGCATCATTGCTCATATATTCTCCTAACGATATGATAAATTACTGTTTTTATTAATTAATTTTGAAATAATCCCATATGTATAATAAATAACTAAGGTATTAAATCATATTTTTACAGGCCCTGTAAGAATGTGTTGAGTGATTCAAAAGAAAATATCTTTTTGTTCCCCATTACCTAATGAAATCAAGTCTGCATACGCTAAAACAGGAACATTTACAAGCTCCAGAAATGCACAAAAAACTACAATAGGAACCAAAGATAAAAATGTTTCAGTTTTAAAGAAAAATCTTCCGAATAACACAAAGAAAATCATTAATGATGTTCCTGTACTCATTAATCCTAATAAAACTCAACGGTTTTTAATTATACCTTTTTCAATTGCCTCAGGTGAAGCGGCTGAAATAAACCAAGCAACCGAAGCGATTACTACTAAAAGCAGGACAATTGCAGTGATTAAATAGATATTTTTTAGATAATTATCTGAAGCAAGTTGATCAATATATTTCTTTTTATTGTTCAATTTTATCATTTTCATTGCTGATTTTTCGGCTTTTTTTATTTCACCATTTGCTTTAAATTGTAAATACTCCATCGCAAGAATACTTAATTTTTGTCCTATTCTTTGTAGTCTAAACTCCTTGCTAAATGCAGTTTTAAGAATTTGATTAAAATATATCCCAAGTAGTCCGGAAACAAAACCATTTAATGCAGTAGCAACTGTATACATTGGATTATAACCAGCAGGTGGAATAAATAATAAAGATAACAAATCGCTTATGATTCCAACAAAGACCCCTACAACTGGTCCAAAGATAAAACCTGCTATTTTTACAGGTAATCCGATAAATGAAAATTTATATGTAGGTAAATTGACAACGGGTAAAATTTGAGCCACAACGATGGTAAAACTAACAGAAATTGCAATTAAAATAGCAACCATCACCATATTTTTAATGGTTCATTTTTTAAACAAACTAATTTCTTTTCAATTTTTACCTTTGACTGTATTTTTCACCGTATCAAAAAATCGTTTCATATATTTATTTTATATTATTTTTATTGATGTTAAAATTATAAAAGTTTTTTACATCATATTTTTAATCATTTGATAATAAAACTGGATAATTATGCAAAAAAGTTTATTATTAAAATCTCCATTTGAAAAGGAGATTTTATAAAATTATTTATTATCACTAATTCTAAAGAAGTCTTCGATATCAAATCTATAACTTTGTGGGCCTCTGATTTTAAATAAGATGTTAGGATCAAAAACCGATCTACGAATTTCAAAACCTTGGATTGGATTTGACACTCATCTTAATAATTCGCTTGGAACAGTATCTTTTGTTGGTGTCCCTGTGATAGGATCAACTTTAAAAATTGGTTTTTTACCTGCTTCTATGTCAGTGTTTCTTGCAATATATATCCCATCAACACGAGCAGTAAATGGATTAACTTTAGGATCTTGTGGGTTATATTTTTCAACACGTTCACCATAAAGGTTTGCGGATGTTAATGCTTTTTGAAAGTCGTTGTCGTTTGTCAATAATGTATTATTTGCATAAGTAGTTACATGCACATGTGGCATTCAACCTCCGTTAGTTGCTGATGTTCCTAAATAAGCAAGTGTATCCCCTTTTTTAAAAGGTTGTGGGTGTGCTGGAGAAACATTATCTAAAATATCATATACTCTAGCTGACTTGTCTTTTCCGATTGTGATTGTTTTAGGTGATCAATTAAAGGTTTTATTGTTCATTGTCAAGTTAGCATCTAAGTGGATAAATCCGATGTATACTCAACGATCATCGTTTGTATCATAAGTTCCGAAGTATTCTTGTAGAATTTTAGGTGAAAGGTTAAGTTTTGTTAATTTAACTCTTGTGAGCATTACAGTTCCTACACCTTGTCCTGTTTTGATTTGTGCATTTGAAAGGTGTGCATTATATACTGCGACAACTTCACCATCATAAGGAGCGATAACTGGGGTGTGTTCTTTGGCTAAATAGTCTTCACCAACATGGATAGCGATCGGGGTTTTAACATCATCTAAATAAAATGCACGAGTTGAATCATAACCTCCTGAAAATAAGTTGCTTCCATAATCGTTATAAATTGACTGATTAACTCTTGATAAATCAGAATATGTAAGATGTCCAGCATGGAAGTTATATGCATGTGGATTTGCTTGCATAAAGTTGCTATCAAAGATTTCAGCAAATTTACCTACTCCAATATGTTTTTGTAGTTTTACGATTTTACCATCATATATAGCAGTAAAAGTTAAATATCCATTGCGATAATCAGTTGATTTAAATGAGTCTTTAAGGTATTTAAAATCATAGTTTATTGGTAAAATGGTAATATCTGAAACATTGTCTTTGAATCCTTGTTCTCAAAGTTTTGGTTATAAATATTTCAGTTTGCGGGTTTTGCTAATAAGTTTGCCCGAATTTTTTCATCACGTAATACTGTGTTGTCTTTATCAAATGTAAGGTTAATTATTTTGTTAAATCCTACATTTGCAAAAGGAAATTTTTCATATCCTTTTTGGGTATTATCATAACCATTTGCAATTCTGATTTTAACAGTTAACTGATCGATTTTTGGTGAGTGAGTAAAATTAACATCATCAATAAAAATTTTAATAATTTGTTTATTTTTATATGGACTAAGTAAATTAGAAAAATCTGGATATGTTAAATTAAACATCGATGCAAGTTGTTTACGATTTAAATCATCAAAACTATAAATAGCATTTGATTTATCATCGATTAATGCTTGAATTTTAGCAAAAGCAGGATCAGATTTATCTTTAATAGATATTTTAATTGCATCACCTTGTGTTAAATTTTGCAACTTTTTAGATAAATCATTTACATCTTTGTAATTTTTTTCATCACTTGTTGATAATTTTATTCCTTTAAGAACAAAATTAACTTTGGTTTCAGCCTTTAAATTTAAATTCTTTCCTGTTGCTTCAACAGGGATAAGAATTTTCATTGGAATTATGATGTCATTATTATTATTGATATCTTGGCGAATGTTGTGATAGTCATATTCATATGATAACTTAGCAGCTTGTTCATCAGTTACTAATTTTTTGTCTTTTAAGATTTGTGTAAATGCAGAATCGTTAAAATCGAGGTAATCAGTTATATAGTTGTTATTACTTAGGTTTTTAAAAGTTATATTTGATGCATTAGTATTAGCTTTAAATTGTAATACTTGTGAAGAAACATCGTTATATTTAAAATAATCACTAATTCTTCTTAAAAATAATGTTTCATTAGTCAGTTTTGTTTTATTATCTGCATTTCCTTTGGCACGAAGTGCTTTAAGTTCAACTTGCTGTGGGTCTAGTGGTGTACCTGGTTTTGGTTCAGGATTGGTTTTTTGTTGTGTATTTGCTGCTTTTTGAATTACTGCATTAATATCAGAAAAAATTGCACTAAGATCTTCAAGGGTGTTTGCTTGTCCGATTCTGTTTTGGAAATCCTGTTTTTGTTCAGGTGTAAGTTTATCAGAAGCAAGTGCTTTTGTAATTTCATCTCTTTTTTGTTGTTTTGGGTCAACTTCCTTTTTAACGGTCGCTTGGTGTGAACAAGCGATTGCAACTGGAGCAATTACAATAGGGGATAAAGACAAAAATAATTTTTTAAATTTTTTAAACATAGAGCCTTTCTTATAGATTAGAAATTAAGTTTCATTGGAACACTTTTGCCTATTTCAACTGCAACAATTCCGTAAATGAGTGGGATAATAACAGTAAATAAAAGTGTTGTGGTGATTTTTATAGTCTCTAATAACATTAATTGTTTTATTTGTTTTGTTTTTTGATCATTTGATTTGATACTTTTTAGATGATATAAAATTTCAATAACTATTAATAAATAAGCAATCACATTAAAAACTATATCAAAGGCAAAGAAACCAAAAAAACTTGAAATAAATAAAAAGATTCAAACAACTATTAATGTTATAAAAAGTTTGAAGTAAGGGTTTGTTCCATAATTTGTGTCGTTGATATAACCTAACATTGGAACGATAATAACAAAAGTTGTAATAAAAATAAATTCTTTGATAATATATTTTCATCAACTTTCATTATATGGATGTCTTACTTTTAATAAATCTCAAATTTGTAAAGTTTGAAAAATTTCTTTATATTCCTTACTTTTAGATAATGAATTTTTTACTAAGAAAAATATTCCAGCAAAAACAATTAATCCACCAAAAGCACCTGAAAATTGCCCGCCTATTAAATAGTAAACACCTTTATCTAATGTCCCTGCCTCACCTGTAGAAATGCTAAATCCTTGCAATCTAGTTTGTAAAATCACACTTAATGGATTTAGCTGTGGAAATGCAGGAACATTTGCGGTGAAGTATGATAAAGCTCATGGTATGATAAATGCTAAAAAAGTAGCTAATGTGAATCCGATGGTATTAAAAAGCTTTTCGTTTTTGGGTTTATGCATATATTTTATTAAAAGTCATAACAAAATAAAAAATACAAGTGTAAAAGAAGCGAAAAACTCAAATAGAAAAGCACTTTTGTTTCAATAAGTTGATAATAACTGTTTTGCTGTCATAATTTCCTTAGTTATATGTTTTATTGGTAAAGCATATACTTTGTATGAAAAAGTAAGTTATGAAAATAATAGCACAAAATTATACAAGTAAACTAAAAAGATTAAAAAAATAGCAATAATTAAGGTAAAAATTGCTATTTTTTTCATTTTTTAATTTTCACAAAAATAAATTTTATTAACATTATTTTGTGTAATATTTATAAAATATTTATAAATACGACTTTTTTATCTATATATAGTATTTAAACAAATTTAAATTATTTTTTAATTTTACTTTTTATGGTTAATGGTTTCATGATTCTTGATGAGAAAAAAATATTATCACCATCAGAAATTGATTCATCAGGTTTTTCCTCTATTTCATCTTTTGTTCTCAAGGATTTCATAATTCAACTCATCTCAGCAGGCTCTAAATTAGGGTCTAAATATTCCTTTACATTTAATCCATCAGATAAGCCTTCATAAATAAGATGTAATTGATTAAGACTATATGCATAGGGTTCAAAGTTATTTTCTTCTACAAACTTCTTAAACCTTCTTGTTATTTCGTATGATAATTCTTTATGTTCTTCAATATCACTAATTTCTCATGAAATATCTTTATGGATTATATTAATCTTTCTATTGATTGCTTCTCATTCTTTTTTTGCTGCATTATTGTTTGGATCATCAGATGATTTGGATATCTCTGCGATTTCATCATTATATTCTGATTCCATTTCAGTTATATTAGTTATGATGTAAAAGTAAAATTTTATTTCATTACCTAAATAAAGGATATTAAAGTTTGTTGAATTATTTTCTGATGTTATTTCAATTAAACCTCTATATTCGGTGTCATATTTTGTAAAATCTAATACCGAACTTAATAAATGTTCATGTGCAAAAACATCAATGGTGTTTTTATCTAAGATAATTTTTTTATTTTTAACAAACGATGTTTGAAAGAGTTTTTTATCAATTCTATATAATGTGGATACATTAATATAAACAGGAATAAAATCTAGTGAATTATTTAAGAAAATATCATATTCATTTTCAAAATCCTTAATACTTCTTCTAGTTTTATTACGTTCATAAGCCAGTAAAAAATATGTCATTCCTTTAAAATCAAATAATTTACAAAGAATTGCACCTTTTAATTTTGATAAAACAACTTTGTTTTCAAGTTCTTTTAGAGTTTTTTGCATTATACCTTCCTAGTTAGTCTTTTGATTATTTTTGATTGTTATGTCATCATCTCAATAAATATCTGTATATTTTTTAGGATATAAGAAACTATTGTGTTTGATATATTCATAAAATGAATCTTGATTAATTTTGTTGTCTTTTGAACCGAAAACATTGCGTACTTGTCCAGCGAATAAGTGTGCTGAAATAGCACCATCAAATGAATTTCATCCTTCGGTTATCAGACCTACTACATTACCTTTTTCATCGTATACACCACTACCTGATGCACCACCGGCTAAATCAATCCCTTCACGGTTGAATGATATCTTGGTTGATTTATATCTTGTTTCTTCATAATCAAAATCATTCATAAAGTATGGCATATACATTAATAAGTATTCTCGATAACGGATTGATTTAACCGTTTCAGGACCAATCGTTCTTTCACCAGGAAAGGAAGCAACATATCAATTTAATGCATCGAAATCTTGTAAGTATTTAACCTCATTACTGAGTTTTGTAGGTGCCAAGTTTTTTCAGTTTAAAATGTATTTAATTGATTCTTTTGTTTGTGCATCCATTTGAATTTTTGATAAATCTACTCCTTGATATTGCTCAAAAATAGATCTTAAATCAATTGTTGCAATTACTAAGTCTTGATTTGCTGCTTTGTTATCTTTTTGATATCTTCCTTCGTTATCAATGAAACTTCAGATATTATAGTAATCTTTGATCAGTTGATAATTATATTTATAATTTTCAAACGCATAAATTTTAGTCAATTTTCCATCTTGTACACTAGGACCAGTTTGGTATGTTCCTGCAGCAGGACGATCTAATAAAGTTGGAATGTAAAAACTTGTATGAGTATTTGGAACTGGAACATGCACAGCAACATGGTGGTTAGTCATTACATAGAAGCGATAATCATTATCATCATCTGGTTTAACCTTACCAATTAAGTTTCAAGTTCCTACACTGATTCTAAATGCACGTTGTCGCATTAAGTCAGCAGCATCTGATTTATCTTCTTTAAATAAACGTTTTGATTGTCAAGTTTTTATATCATCAACTGACATACCTGGAGAAAAGCTAAAATCATAGTTTTTATTTATATTTTCATTTAGGTATGATATTTTTGGATTAAAGTTTGATAATGCATCAACTTTATCTGAGTTGTATTCGATTTTAACATTTTCATTTGTATGAATTACAGCGATTCTAGCAGGCCCGATGAAAACATTTTTTTCTAAACCTATATTATGTGTGGCTATATCTTGGGTAAAATTATAATCTTTATCCTTAGAAATTACTTTTAAGGTAATAGTATTGTTAGAACTATCATAATATAAATTAAAACTAAATTTTGCATTTATTTTATTATAGTTGTGTTCTTGAACAGCTTGTGAAGTAAAAATTTGATAAAAATAAAAGTTTAAGTTCTCTAATTTACCAGTTTGCTTGAGTTTGGTTAAATTAAAAGGTAAACGAACTGTTGAATTTATTGTGTAAGCATAGTATAAGTCATAATTTGTGCGATCATGTAATTCAAATTCAAAATCAAACATCATTAATGATTCATTTTCAGGAATTTGATCAAGGTTTTTAAAATTAGATAATTTCTTAGTTAATGAAGTGGTTTTGTTTGAATTATCAATGTTAAATAATTTTGCTTTAACTTGTTCTCTTGGACCAAAAAGTTGAATTTTTTTGGTTTCTGAATTTTTGTTAAATTTATATACAATCGGGTTTGGATATGCTTGATTTAAAAATTCACGATCCTTGATGAATGTATAATCGGATAAATATTCTGAAACAGATCATAGATTATATAAACTAAAATCAACAGTATCGTTTGCGTCATTTGCTAGTCATTTTTTTCTTAAATCATAGCGACTAAAATCATTTGTGGTTCTGCGTTCAATTCCGTTTGCAGAGAAATTATTTTGATCAACACTTGCATAATTAAAATGATATGCCAGTGTTTTTTGTAGGTTTGCAGCAACATCAATAGTAGCTAATTGTTTATAGGTAACAGGTTTTACGATCCGGACTTTTTTTAGTGTATATTTAATATATTCATTAAAATTAGGTAGTTCAAATTTTCATAAATCATCAAATCTTACCATTATGTGCTTTGTGGGTTCAAATCCTAATACTAATTGATTATCATAGTTTTGTGTTTCTTTTTCAAACATAAAATCAAAGTACATATTTTTTAGGTATTTTAAGTTATGTGAATTAAAATTAAAGAAAGCAGAGGCATAAACTTTTTTAGTATTTTGATCCATATAATAATTAAAATCACTTAAATTATTATTTTCAATTGTTGTTATATTAAATTGGTATTTTTTATATTCACTTAAATCAATAAATCCATCATTTAATAAAATATTAGTTATAACATATGAAATATTTGCATTTGAAAGTTGATTTATATCAAAACTTGCAATATTATTATTAATTGTTGGGGTTATAGTTCGAATAAATGGAATATTGTGATCAATTCCTTTAACTATAAAACTTAGATTATTAGCATTTGTAACATTAGAATTTAATGTAACATTCACTTTTTGAGCATTTTGATCAACTGTTATTGAATTAATATCATATGTATTTTTGCTTGAATCAAAATTAATTTCAGTTAATGGTAAATCATGCATTTGCGTGGTGGTGCTAGTATTATAAACAAATGATACAATTTGATCACCAGCTAAAATGGTTGCATGATAATCATCAATTCTTCTAGTAGCAGTTACTTCAACGATGTTATTATTGCGTCATACCTTTAATTTTGTATTATTTAGATATGCTAAACGATCTGGATAAGTCTTCTTCCGAACTTTAACAAATACATCGATGTTATTACCTGTTTTAGGTTGTATTGAAATGCTTCTGATGTTTGCATCAACAGTAGTATCAAAATTAAATGTATATGGATGGATTCCAAAACTACTATTGAATGTTTTAATACTTTGATTGTTGTCATCTATCAATCCAATTAAGTCAATTGTCGCAGAGTGATCATATGGTATTTCATATAGATAATGATCATATTTCATTGAGGTTGCTGATATACTTTCTTCAACATTATTCTTACGAATTTTTAGTGTGTATGCTTTTGCAAAAGAGTTAGGAACTAAATAATTTAATCTGTATTTTTGATGTGTAGAATCATATATATAACTTTTTAATTGAGCAAATGTACTATTATTTTGCTTGTTTTCGCTTGTTTCTTTTTGAGTAAAATAATCACTATGATTTGTGTTGTTTGATTTAATACTATCCAAAGTTAATTGATCACTTGTTTTGCTAGTTGCTGTATTTTGTAAATCATAAACAACAGGAATGTTATTTTGTTTAATTGCACTATATTTAGGTTCTAATAAAGCATTCGATTGTATTTTTTGATTTGGTGTTGTAAAAGTTTTATTATTTTGGAAAGTCATGTTTACATTTAATGGATTTGAACTACCTGCATCAGAATAAAGACTTACACCTTTAATAATATATGTTGTGTTCGGATCTAGGTTTAAAAAACTGATTTGTTTATGTTTCAAACTCGATCTAAGTGATCTATATTCTTGATTTTGATTGCTTGATTTTACCACTTTTAACTCTATATAACCATTAAAATCAGAATTTGTATTAAAACCTAACACATAACTATCTTGATTTTGACTTAGATTATCATTAAAAGTTACATTTATATTTAATGAAGGTGTATTAAATTCTGGATAATTATTAATTGAAATGTTATCAAGCTTAGAAAGTTGATTTTCGCTTCCTTGTTCAAAGAAATCTATTGATTTAATGCGATATTTACTATTAAAATCAAGATTATTAAAACTAAATGAAAGATTTTTATCATTTATAGTAACAATATTTGATGTAATATCTTGGTTAATAACTTGATTATTACTGTCTATTGGATTTACTGTAATTAGTGCAAATTTATTTGCTAAATCTTGATCTGAATCAAGTTTTAGCAAAACATTGAATTGATTTTGGTAGCTAACACTGCTAACAGTTGCATTAATATCAATTTTTTGGTGATTATTTGGATTTTGATTTTCAGAACCAGGATTTTGTTCTTTGCTTTCTTCGTGTTCTTTATCAGGCATATTGCCAGAATGTGGATTTTGTGGATTTTCTGATCCTTTTTTATCATCTCCATCACCATTTTTTCCTTGTTGGTTGTTACCATTTTCATCTTTGCTACCATTTGATTCTTGATTTAAAGTTGTAAATGATAAAGAGCGATTATCAACTGTATTTAAAAAACCAATCTTATTATTATTTTGCAACAAATTATCTATTTTATAAGTTGTATTAGGACTTAATCCATCGATACTTACTCTTACACGATTACTGTTTATATTCACATTTTGCACTATATTTCTTATTATAGAAGTCTTCAAATCCATAAGAGCAATTTTTAATTGATCATTTTTATGCAATGTCGCACTAAAATAAAGTTCAATAGCAGCAGAATTATCAGTTACATTATCAACTGTTATATTATTTACTTTTAAAGTGTTTTTATTTTCATCATTTTTAGGATTATTTTTTGGTTTTTTTGAACCATAATTGCCATTATCATTTGATGTACAAGCTGATGCAATTGTAGGAAGTAAAATAGCAGAAGAAATAAATAATTTGGAAATGATGCGTTTATATTTTTTATTTTTCATAATAACCTCTTTACATGTTATTTTAAGTATACAAAAATATTAGCAAATTCTACAGATTTTATTATTCATTTTACAAAAACCTGTATGAACAAAATACATGTTTTGTTAGATTAAAATAAAGTCATTTGATCATTTTCCTGCAAGTGATCTAGTATTTTAAGTTCTAATAACCTTTTATACAAAGTTTGATTGATTCCACTTCGTGTTTTAAAGTCTTCACGTGATTTAAATTTCATTTCAGAACGGGCAGCAACAAGTTTTTCGGCAGCAGCAATACCTAAACTCTTAATAGTTGTAAATGGAGGTATTAGACAGTTATTTTCATAATCAATAACTCATTCCTTAACTTTTGAAATTTCTAAATTTATATTACTGATGCTAAATCCACGAGCATAGTATTCACGTGCTATTTCTAAGGTAGTTAGAAGTTGTTTGTCATTCACTTTAGGATTTACCAATGCATTTAATTCACGAATTTTTTCATTTATTTTATGCATCCCAATATCTTCTACTAAGGTATCTAAGTCAAATTCTTCAACACGAGTACTAAAATAAGTTGCATAATACTCTAATGGTTTATATAATTTAAATCATGCAACCCGTCAAGCCATTAAAACATAAGCAGTAGCATGCGCTTTTGGAAACATATATTTAATTAATTTCATACTTTTTATTGCTCATTCAGGTACATTATGTGTTCGTAATTCATTTTCTTCTTCAGGTGTTAATCCTTTCCCTTTACGCACTTTTTCCATAATGTTGAATGAATAAAGTGGATCAACACCAAGCGAGATAAGAAAATTCATAATATCATCGCGACAGGAGATAACTTCGTTCAATGACATCCCGTGTTCTTTAACTAAATCCTGTGCATTACCTTTTCATACATCGGTTCCGTGTGAAAGGCCAGAAAGCGAAATTAAATCAGCAAATGATTTAGGTTGTGCTTCAGCAAGCATTTTACGAACAAATTGTGTACCAAATTCTGGTAATCCTAATGCTCCAGTTGTTTCATTACCGATGTCATCTGGTTTGATGTTCATAGCTTTTGTTGAATAAAAAAGCGACATTACTTTTGCATCTTTTTTAGGAATGTCAGTTTTAACATTTAAACCTGTTAATGTCTCTAACATTTTAATTGCTGTTGGATCAACATGTCCTAAAATATCAAACTTAATAATATTATCGTGAATTGCACGATAATCTAAATGTGTAGTTTTTCAATCTAATTTAATATCATCAGCAGGGAAATTAATCGGGGTGAAGTCTTCAACACTAAATTGATTTGGTATGATAATGATTCCACCCGGATGCTGTCCAGTTGTGCGCTTGACACCTTCTAATTTAGTTGATAAAAAGTCAATAAAATCGTTTGAGTATGGAATATTAAATTCTTCAGCCATATTTTTTATATAACCGAAACCTGTACGTCCTTGTATTGTTGAGATTGTCCCAGCACGAAAAGTTTTATCTTGACCAAAGATATGTTTGATTTCATCATGAATATTTTTTTGATAATCACCTGAGAAGTTTAAATCAATATCAGGAACTTTATCGGCATTAAAACCTAAAAAAGTTTCAAACGGAATTGAATTGCCATCTTTATCCATAATAGTTGCACATATAGGACAATTTTTATCATCTAAATCAAAGCCGGATGTGGTAGGTGGATTTTCAACTAATTCAAAATGCTTGCATTTATCACAAATATAATGTGGTGGAAGAGGATTTACTTCGGTAATACCTGCTAATGTTGCAACTAAAGAAGAACCGACACTACCACGACTTCCTACTAAATACCCGTTATCAAGTGATTTTTTAACCAAAAGATGTGAAATTCAGTAGATCACATCAAAGTCATATTTTAAAATGGGATCTAATTCACTTTTGATGCGTTCTGAAATAATTTGTGGTAAATTTTCTCCATATTTATCTTTTGCAGTCTGATAAACTAAATTCTTAAGTTTTTCTTTTGAGTTTTCAACTGTAGGTGTATACAATTTATCTTTAATAACAACGATGTCATCATCAATCATCTGTGAAATTTTATGGCTGTTATCAATTACAATTAGCTTAGCTAATTCAAAATTTAAATAACTAAAACCTTCAAGCATTTGCTTAGTATTTAAATAATATAAATCGGGGATAACAGTAAAATCAATTCGTTTTATTGTGTCTTTTTGATTATCATCTTCATCATCTTTGCTACGTTCTTCTTTGCTATTTTTGGTTTTAAGTAAAAAATGACGACTTCCACCTAGGCCTTTTGCATAAACAAGACTCTTATAAAAAATTTGATCATTAGGATTTTCATAACGACAATCCCCGATCGCTACAACAATTTTGTTTTTTGAAAGTGCTAATTTGATAACTTGTTTCAAAAGATTTTCAATCTGTTCTTTTGTATATTCAGTGTTTATATATAAATGTTTTAATGCATCAATATGCGGAATTTCGATATAGTCACAGCGATCTATAACTTCATTTATTTTCAAATCTGATGAATATATTAGTGCATTAATTAATTCACCTTTTAGTCCACCAGAACCTATTAGAATATTCTTTTTACCCTGTAAATCATTATAAAAAAGTTTTGGTTGTCCTCAAAATCTTTGTGTTAGAGTCATTGAAACCAGCTGAAAAAGTTCTTTTAATCCCAACTGATTCTTAGCCAAGATGCTGTATTGATAATTTGAACGAACTTTTTTATAAAATGCTTCAGGATTAGGTAAATAATGATATAAATCACCTAGTGTCAATACTTGTTGTTGTTGAAAACTAAAAAGCGATTGAATAAAAGCAAGAGAAAGTATTTCTGCATCATAGTCAGCACGGTGTGCTACAGATGAGTTGTATTCAACATTGAAATAACTGCAAAAATCTCCTAATGAGTGCTTGTTTTTATCAGAAAATAAAAGTCTAGAAATCATCAATGAATCGATAAAAACTGTATTAGGAAGTTGCATATTATTATCGATAAATTTTTGTAAGATAAAATGCATATCGAAATTAGCATTGTGTGCTACAGCGATTTTGTTATTTAATAAATTATAGATTTTTTGCAATCCTACTTTCAAATCTAATCCATAATCATCCAGCATCGATTGAGTTATATTGGTAAGTTTTTGAGTAAATTCAGAGAGCTTACTGTTGCATTTGATAAAAAATTGTTCACTACCTATTTTTTTACCATTTTGAACTACAGTAGCACCAAATTCAATTATTTCACCTAGTTTGGGAGAAAGTGAAGTTGTTTCAATATCGAAAATCACATATTCACTTTCAACTAATTTGATATGTGCATCAAAGTCTTTTGTTAATATTATTTGATTATTTTCATTTATTAAATCTAAACTTGCTCCATAAATAGGTTTGATTCCTGCTTTTTTTGCTTCAGCAACAAATTTGGGGAAAGATTGCACACTATTTGAATCTAAAATAGCCACTGCTTTATGTCCCATTTGTTTAGCAATTTTAACTATATCAGCTGCATCAAAGACACTGTCCATTGCATTCATCTTGGATTTTGTATTTAATTCGATTCTTTTTTCTTCATTATCATCAACTCTTAGTGAAATAGGATTATTAATTTTTGTAATTGAATAAATTCTTAATGTTCGACGGTATTCAGCACCAACTTGTTTGAAAATTAATACCCCGTTGATTTTGACAAAATCATTTATTTTAAAGGTTTCAACTTGTTCTGCATCATTGTTTAGATATTGAATACATTGCAACGCATCTGAAAAATCTGTTATAAAGTACTTATTAATTTTGTAATTTGCATTATCAGATATATCGGTTTTATAAATCATTCCTTCAACACTAATATAATGCTGTTCTTTATTGTGGTCTAAATTATCAATATCCTTGATTGATGTTTTATAATACTCTTTTGATTTTCTTTTGATTAACGGTTTATTGCTATTTTGTGCAGGGATTTCAACTCTAACTTGTTCTTCTTTGAGTTTTTGATATACTAAATTTAAATCAACATTAGGGATCTCTTCTTCAATAACTTTTTCATAAAATTGAGATCCGATTTGAAATTTTAATAAACCAAATTCGTGCATTTTTTTAGTTAAAAATTCAATTGCTTCAACTACCTCGTACTTAATACTTGCATCATCGTATAAAATAAATCACTTTTGATTTTCGTGATTTACATAAAGATTTTTAGGTGTTTGATTTAGCATGTTATCCAAATTTACAAACATTTTACTTTTTGTTTTTGACTTAATAATAGTGGTAATATAATCACGAAACATCGGAGCATCGATAACATAGTCATTAATGCTATAAATAACACGGTATTTGCTTCCTCGTTCGCTTTTTAATGCTTTTAGAAGCTTTACTAAATCAGTTATTTTTGGTGCATATGGTAGCTTTAAATCTACTTCGATAATTCTTTTTGAATTTCGTGTTTGCAGTTCTGAAATTGCAGCAATGTATGCTTCAGAAAATGCTTCAATATTTCCTAAACCAATTTCTGAAGCAAAGTTTGCAAAGGTGCGATCTTTGTAAAAACTCATTTTATCCCCTAAATAATGCTAAAAATGTTCAAATAAAGAAGATTAGTGAAATACTATCGATTCGATCAACAATTCCACCGTGACCTGCTAAAATTCTCGAAAAATCTTTTATTGCTAATTTACGTTTTATAAAAGAAAAATATAAATCACCTGTAATTGCAGCAATTGGCGCTAATGTAAGCAAAATAACTATTGCAGCAGTGGTATTTTTAGATGAATTTAGAACAGATGCAACATCGGTATTAATATCATACCCCTTTGCAACTCCAAAATAAGCATAAATAAACACAAAACTAATTATTAGTGCAGCAACATACCCTACAAAAGCACCTTCTCAAGTCTTTTTAGGCGAAATTAATGGTGCCATTTTATTTTTAAACATCTTATGTCCTAGGTATTTTCCACCAAAATATCCACCTATATCCGAACTAACAGCGATTAAAATAAATAAGAGGATATATTCTAAACCAGATGAAACAGTGTTTAAAAATAAAAATGTTTTTATGAAAAAACTTAATATTAAACTAGTTAGTAAAAACAACAATGCCTTTAAAAATAATTCTGTAAAATAAACATTTTTGATAATGATAATTCTAAAAATAATAAAAATAAGAACATTAACCAATAACATCAAGTGTGCTTGTCAATCAGTTCATAATCTTAATTCAAAAGCATCCAAACTGCTTATATTACTTGATGTGATAACTAAGTTTAAAAAATTAGTTCCTAAAAACATTAATGAATTTAGCAACAGTGCTTGAATAGCAGCATAAATTTTATGCTGTAAAAAGGCTAAGGAAACTTCAAAAAAGATTCAATATGCAAAAATGAAAACAAAAATCAATGCTATTGCTCGCACTGCTCAAAAACCACCTAATGAGCTTTGATATAATGGATATGATCAATAAAAACTATATCGTGTTAGCACCAATAAAGCAACTAATGCAATTAACATTATTAATGCAGGGATTAATCTAGATTTTAAAAAACTCTCTTTATTTATAGACATAATTAATATTATACATTTTATGCTTTGAATTTTTATTTAAATATATAATATTTCAAAATAAAGGAGTAAAATGGAAAAAATTAATATCGGTTATACAAATGAATCATATCACGATGGTGATTACTTTTTGCAATATAAAAAGTTTGATAAATTTAATCATAAACTTGATTATAGCATCCTTTCAGTGTTTGATTTTGTACCAAAATTACTTGAAAATGATCAAAATCATTCAAAATGGGAGTTTATTAAAAATTTAAAGGTAGATTTTAGCACATCTGATTTACATCAAATTGCTGATAACTTTCGTAAATTACATGATTCAGGTTTAAAATTTCCAAAAACTAATCATGCGGCACGTGTTAAAGAATACCGTCGCATTATAAGAGACAAAGGCTTGAAAGTACCTGTTATCGATGAATATTATAAACGCATCAATAACATCCTTTCTCATAGCGAAAATAATCGTCCATTGCATAATGACTTATGATCTGGCAATATAGTTAAAGATGAACAAGGAAAAATTTATTTTGTAGATTGAGAATATGCATCTATGGGTGATAAGCATTTTGATTTAGCATACTTTATTTGTGGTTCATTTTTAAATCCAGAGCAAGAACAAATTTTCTTAGATCGTTATGAAAATTATTGAGAAGAATATTTAATTCAACAAAAAATCTTTGTTTATTACCTTGTAATTTTGTGAATTAATGAAAAAGATAATAAACCTTATGATGATAGTGCATCAGTTGCGAAACTTAAAGAGATGGTGCAATTATACGAGTACAAAAAAGCTAATAATTTATTCAAAAAATAAATTTTGCTAAAATAAAAATATGATATTTAATTTGAATGATTTGTTTATGTATTTTGATGTAGACATTCCAGGTAGAGCAGCAGAAAAAATACCTAAAAACACCTTAATTCCCTTGGGAGTATTATTTGTTGTTTTAGCATTAATTTGTTTTGTAATTTATGCTAAATATTCCATAGCAAAAATTCGTAATTATAAGCAGTTACAAATGGATGAATATAATCGTGATAACCCTAGAAACAAAAAAACTACTTATGAAGCAACCGAAATGTATTTACCTGCTTGGCAGCGAGCAAAGTATAATATTCCATTATTTTTAGGTGTAGTTTTTATCGCATCTGCATTTATTATGTTTATGTTGTTGTTAAAAAGTTAATAATATCCTTAATATAAAATAAAAAATAGTTATAATTTTTATATATAAGGATAAACAAATTATGGATAAAAAACAAAAAAGAATATATTTTTTGACTTGAGGTTTTTTTGGGTTATTTATTTTACAACAATTAATTGCAACTGTTTATATAATTATTTTATTTGTAGGAATAATAAAGAGTATAAGTGATGATGAAAAATTAAATGAAACAGAAACAGGATATAAAATTTTGAATTTTTTAGCTGATTCTTCATCCCCTGTAGCAATTGTTTCTTATGTTATTTTTGCAATTATGTTTATTATTGGTATAGTTACCTTGGTTTTCCTCTATCACGATGATTTTCAAAGTATTCAAATGCAGAAAATTAAGAAATTATGACCTTTTATGTATGCTTTGCTTGCACTTAGCATTGCATCTCATAATATTCCATACCTTAATTATGTCAGCACATTAGGATTATTAGGTATTTTTGTATTAGGTGGAATAATAATACATAACTTTAGAATGATAAATAAAATTAAAATAGTTAATGATTTAAATATAAATAGTTCTTATCCTAATATTAATTTAGATATAGAAGACATTGATATAGAAACAAAAGATAAAATAGAATAATAAAAACACATTAATTTGTGTTTTTATATCTAAGAAAGGAGAGTTTTGAATCAAGATATTATTTATAGTGGTTTAACATCACAACAAGCAAAACAAAAACAACAAGAAAATGGATTTAATAAAATTACTAGTGAAAAAAAATTAAATATTTTTAAAGTTTTTATATCACAATTTAAAGACTTTATGATTATTTTGCTTTTAATTGCTGCAGCTTTTTCATTTGCAGTTGCAATATATGAAACAGTAAGTAAAAATTCTAAAAGTCAAACGGATATTATTGTTGGATTTATTGAACCTTTAATTATTTTAATAGTGATAGTTTTAAATTCGATTTTAGGTACATATCAAGAAATAAAAAGTGATCAAGCAGTTAAAGCATTAGAAAAAAACAATCAATTGATTTCTAAAGTGTATCGTGATGGACAACTGATGCATTTACCGGCTGAAGAATTGGTTGTAGGTGATATTATTGTTTTAGATGCAGGAGATTATGCCGGAGCCGATGCAAAAATATTGCAAGCTTACTGTGTTAATGTTGTTGAAGCGGCCTTGACTGGTGAATCATTACCTGTTGAAAAAAACGCATTAGAAGATAATCAACATCAAAATATTATTGAAAATACCAATCGCGTTTTTGCGGGAACTTATTTAACTAACGGACACTGTGTTGCAGAAGTAGTCGCAATTGGAAAAGACACTCAAATAGGTAATATTAATAAACTGATTCAAGAACAAAAACCGCAATTTACTCCTTTACAAATTAAACTTAATAAATTAAGTAAACTTTTTGGAATATCAGGTGTTGTTTTATTAGTTATAACAACAGTTATTCAATTTATTATTTCAAATGTTTTCACAAACATTTGAAATAACCCAGAAGTTTATTCTAATGCTGTAATAATAGGGATTTCACTGGCTGTTGCTGCTATTCCAGAAGGATTGATTACTTTTACAACTGTGTTATTGGCTATTGGTGTAGCAACAATGACTAAAAAACATGTCATTATTAAAGCATTTCCTGCGGTTGAGACTTTAGGAGCTACTAGTGTAATCTGTTCAGATAAAACCGGAACACTTACTGAAAATAAAATGACTGTAATGCATTTATATGATGCAATTGATCCAGATGTTCCATATGAAAAATCTTCGGCATTAGGTGCTTTTGTTGCTTGTTGTGATGCTAGTGTGCAAATAGGAGAAAATGGAGAATACATTGAAGTAGGGGACCCAACCGAAACTGGAATACTTAGGTTTGGACTAGATAACCAAAACTCTGCTCAGATGTTTTATCAAGCTTTTCAAAAATTAGATTCACTTCCTTTTGATTCAGATCGAAAAACAATGTCAGTTTTGGTAAAGAATCCGAAAGGAGAAAAAATTCTAATAACTAAAGGTGCCCCTGATGTAATTTTTGCTAAGAGCAAGGATGCTAGTGAATATCAATACCAATTAAATGAAAGTTGGGCACAAAAATCTTACCGTGTAATCGCAGTTGGTTATAAAAAAATGGATGCAAGTGCTGAAAAAATTACATTTGATGATGAAAATAATTTAGTCTTTTTAGGACTTATCGCAATGCAAGATCCACCTCGGGCAGGAGTTAAAGAAAGTATTGAAATAGCAAAACAAGCTGGTATCCACCCTGTTATGATTACCGGTGACCATCTTACTACTGCTACAGCAATAGCTACTGATTTAGGAATTTATAAATATGGTGATAAAGCTATCACAGGAGCTCAATTAGCAACGATGACTGATGATGAGTTATATAAAAATGTTCGTAATATTAGTGTCTATGCTCGTGTGTCACCGACTGATAAATTAAGAATAGTGAAAGCTTGACAAGGTTATCATGAAGTAGTAGCGATGACTGGTGATGGAGTAAATGATGCTCCTGCTTTAAAAGCATCCGATGTTGGTGTTGCAATGGGGATTACAGGGACTGATGTATCAAAACAAGCAGCAGATGTGATTTTGACTGATGATAACTTCACTACAATTGTTAAAGCAATTAAAAGTGGTCGCGAAACATATAATCGCATCAAAACTGTTATTTTAAACCTTTTAGTTTCTTCATTAAGTGAAATTATTGTAATGATTATCGGATTGTTTGTTTTATCAATTATCTTTAAAAAACACATAATAGCGGATGCTGAAGTAATAGTGCTATCGGCTTCACAACTTTTATGAATTAACTTATTAACTCACGGACTACCAGCGATTGCACTAGGTATGACACCAAGCAATTTAGATGTGATGCAGCAAAAACCGATTAATAAGAACCAGAGTATTTTTGCAAATGGGTTATGAAAGCAATTACTTATTCAAAGTGTAATTATCTCAATTGGTGCTCTATTAGCATATTTGACAGCTGCTTTAGTGGCCATTTCTAATAACATCAAAGGCGATGATTTTATCAAACTGACATCTACTGCAACATTCATTGCCTTAGGAGTTGGTGCAAGTATTAATTCAATTAATTTGATGTCTGTAAAATCTATCTTTAGATGTAATATTAAAGAATATAAATTAGTTTATGCAGCATCACTATTTTCATTGATTTGTGTAATCTTTGTAGCATTTGTACCTGGAATAAGAGTAGCATTTAAAATGGCTGATATCTCTAAGATAACTAATTATAATGTTGCATATTGGTTAGCACCGATATTATTTGGATTATTACTTACTATATATTTTGAAGCAAGCAAACTAATAAAATGATACAAAAAACCTAAAACTGCATAGTTTTCTATGTAGTTTTTTAATTTCATAGTGATATAATTTTACTATGAAATTAGTTGTAAATTTAGATAATAATGCAGATAAAAATCTTCATGTTTATATAGCAAAACAAAAGAATTATGATGGTATGGATAAAATGACTAATGTTGTGGATTTAGGATTATATACTAAATTAAGTAAAAAATATCCATGACATATACCATTGATTGAATCTGCTATTAGTGATTATGATTTAAAAAATATAGTTAATGAAGATTACACAGATTTAAAAGCATATATTGAAAACGCTTTATCGGAAGCAAAATTAACTTATCCAACTAGAAATCCTAATGAATTATGATTAACAAAACTAATTAATAACATCGGTTTGTTTGATCATTTTAAATATGATAAAGATGATTTAAAAAACACTGTGACTATGACATTACTTAATTTGTTTTTAACAGATGTAAGGGGAGCATCGGATAAATTAATTGAACTTGATAAAATATATAAAAAATCAGACTACAAAGATAATATATACATAAAAGCACTTAATAATATTTGAAAGAATCATAAAATATTATATAAAAATGTTCAAAGAATTAGTGAGCAAATGACAGATAGCAAAATTTTATATGTTGCAGTTAAACCTATGACATATGCAGAATTCGATAATTCTAAAAAAGCAGGAACAAAATACTCCTATAATGATTTTTGACGAACCCAAAAGAATGTTGTTGCGGCTTTTAACAAGTTAGGTGCTCCTGTGTTTGTGCAAACTTATAATGTAACTTTTGGTGATGAATCCCAGTATCTTGCCGACTTTTTAGATGCTTATTTAAAAATGTTTCCTAATTCAAATCCAACATTTTCAATAGAAAAAGAAATGATAACTGAAGAAAATATTCATTATATGCTTGAAAACAATATAAATTTCATTACATCAATTTCTGCATTTTATGGTGATCGTTCAGATTTTGATTACATTCTGGATCAAGGTGATTATAAACATTTTAAAGATGGAAGTAAAGAAAAACAAAGAGACAAAAAACTACAAATTGATTCAAAAACGTATGATATTAAACAGGTTATAATTTGAAATAAAAAACTTGAACATGAAGATCAGATGTTAAGGAATGAATTTTTAGAAGATTATGAAAATACTGCTGAAGATGAGAGAACTTTGGGTAATTTATCAGGATATGATTTAGGACGCTTTTTAGATGAAGACCCAATAATGGATCTCGATTTAGAATCAATTGAGAAATCAAAGGAACTCGATGGTTATTTGGTTTATAAGACTAATTTAACAGATATTACTGCATCGATGATTAAAAAGGTTGATTCAGATGCAAAACAAGTTCTAAAAAATGTTGACTTATTTGAAGATGATATTCGAAATGAATTTTGGTATATATATCAAAAAAACCACTATGATGCATATAATTTATTGATTTGTTTAGCAAGTTTTTTAAAAGAATATATTATGTATCTGCTTGATAAAAATTATCCGAATAAGAAATCAAAATATACAAGAGCAAAACTTCAAGTGATGCTAAAGGCACTGCAAGCAAAATCTGTATTTAATCAGACTACAAATAAAGTTATATCTTACCAACTACCAAAAGAAAATGATACAAAGCCTGAATGAGAACTTTATAATGATATTTTCAACATTATAAATAAGGATTAAACAACTGAATAAGGACTGTTATGAAAAAGAAATTATGAACTATAAGTCCACTTGTTTTAGCAACACCAATTATAACTATTGCGTGTGCAAATAATTCGGATAAACAACCACATTTAAAAGATATTGTAGTTGTTTCAACAAGTTCAAATAATGCACTTATATCAATACAAATCGATAATTTATTACCAAATAAAACTTATAATCTAGAAGTAAAATTAAGTAATGGAATTTCTAAGCATATTAGTGTTAATTCTAATAAAGCTATTAAAGTTACAATTGATAATTTAACAGCTAATACAACATATCATATCAATTCAATTTTGCTTGATTCGCAAAATATTATTAACAATAATAATCAAAAAATTACTTTTACAACTAAAAAATCTGATGATCAAAGTATGTTTGATTTTAATGATGCAACATTTAATGTTTTAAAAACTGATGCAAATTCTGCATCGGTTGTTTTGGATTTTATAGCAAAGAATTTTCGAAATAATAATGTGCAATTTAAAGTAGTTTTAAATAATGACAAAAACTATGATGCAACTTATGTTTTAGATGGCAATAAGATTCGTTTAAGCATTAATGCCAGTGGTTTGAGTGCTAACACAAGTTATTATGTTAAATCTATTTTATTAGTTAATCAAGAACAAAGCAAAGAAATTTATAAAAATAGCGATGCTAATAAGTTTGCTTTTCAAACAACATCTATTGATACAATAAATCCTGCCTTAAAATCTGTAAATATATCAGATATAACAAAAAATAGTGCAAATTTAAATGTTGCTTTTAACAATTTGCAAACAAATACACAATATAATCTTAAAATTAAATTCACCAATGGAATGCAAAATGATTTCTTGTTAACATCTCAAAATGCTACATTCTTGATTGATAATCTTCAAACCAATACAACATATCAAATTGCTCAAATTCTACTTAATAACCAAGAAGTTATTACATCAGATAATCAAAAAATATCTTTTAAAACATTAGATGATATGCAAACTAACCAGCCACAACAAAAAGAGTATAAATTTAATTTTGATAATGCAGTTTTTAAAACAAGTGAAATAACAACAAATTCAGCTAATGCATCGATAACTTTTAATAGTGAAAATTTTAATAATTCAGATGTAAATTCAACATTTAAAGTGATATTAAATAATGATCAAATCTATAATGCTAGTTATAATGTTATCGATTTAAATCAAATTAAATTAACTGTAAATGCAACTAATTTGAAAGCTAATACAAATTATTTTGTCAAAAGCATTTTATTTTCTAATGGTAGTAGTAAAGTTATATATACCAATAACTATTCTAATAAATTTAGCTTCAAAACTAAAGCGAATCCTATTTTAAGAAGTATTAAAACAACTGATATAAAATCACATAGTGTAAATTTATCGTTAGATTTACAAAATTTGGAACCTAACAAAGAATATAATCTTAAAATTCAATTCAAAAGTGGATTTGATAAGGATTTTGTTGTAAATAACAACACATCTTCTTACCAAATTAGTGATCTTGCTGCTAGTTCTACATATCATATTTCACAAATTTTATTAAATAACATCGATATAATCACTTCAGAATCCCAAAAAATCTCTTTTACAACTTTAACAGATAACTCTAACAATCCTGAGTCAAAACCAAATGAATATCATTTTGACTTTAATAATGCACAATTTTCGTCATCTGAAATAACTACAAATTCTGCTAATTTATCTTTGAATATCCAAACAAAAAATTTTAATACTATTAAGCCGAATTTAACTTTCAAACTTATATTGAGTAATGATTACCGATACAATGCTACTTACCAAATTCTAAGTCCTAATCAGCTAAAACTAAATATTAATGCAGATAACTTAAGTGAAAATACAAGTTATTTTATTAAATCTATTTCATATAATGAAGATAATCAAGATCATTTAATTTATAGCGATTCAAATAACAAATTTAATTTTAAAACCTTGTCATTACCAGATCAAGTAACTAATGTTAATATTTATCATAGTTCGCTATTGGTAGAACCAAATTCAAATGCTAACAACCAAGTTGATGTAACTATAAATAACATAAAAGATATTTATCAAAATAAATCTGCAAGAATAGTATTAACAAAAAATGGGAGTGATATTTATAGCAGTGAAATAACATTAAATAATGCAACAAATTATACTTTTACAATAAACAATCTTTCGAATGGAACATATACATTTAAAAACTTTCAAGTAAATATAAATGGAAATTGAAAAACATTTGAAAATAGTTTCTCAGGCACATATTCATTTACTGTCACAGAAAAAAAACCACAAAAAGAAAATACTGCACCAGTTTCAAATAATGATATCAAAAACTATGGTAACATTTTTACCTTGCAAAATGCTAATCTTATTTCAGGCAATGATTTAAATATTAATACATCTAATGATTTTCATGAATTGAATAAAGATACATTAAAAACAAAAGATTCTTATTATCCTATATATTTTAATTATTTAGATGCTCCTACTACTAAAACAAGTTCAAATGACACTGAAAACAAATATACTCAAACATCTAATGTAGATGTTTCTAGCATAAATGTTACAAATGATACAATAACTATAAATATTACTAACACATCGGAAGGCATAACATCTGCAAAAGCATTGGTAAAAAGTTTTGACCAATATAATCCTTGAGTAAAATACATTGATTTAAGTGTTAATAGTAATCAACTTTCATTTAATGCAAACAATCTAAGTAACTATCAAAATGACTATATTATTACCCAACTTGTTATTAATAATAATAAAGTAGCAACCTTTAATTTGCAGTCAAAATATAAGTTTTCTAAGAAAAATAATTCATTTGATAATTTAATGTTGCAAAACTTTGATATTTATAAAAATCAGAACACAAAAGAGATTTTTGCAACAACTTCATTTAATTGAACAACTGAACAAGTTAAAATTTTATCAGATAAAGTTTTTGTTTTCTACTTTGAAGTAGAGAAAAAAGTTTATAAAGAAGAAAAGAAAACAGATTTTCCATTTGGTCCTACTATTATTGTAAACAAAGATCAAGCCTTTGATGTTGAAAATGCTGTGCCAGCAAGTAAGAAAATTTATATCCCTTTTAAAGATTTATCTAAATTTTCACTCGCAGCCTTTCAAGAACAAATTAAGTATAAACTTAAATATATTGATGTAGTAAATAATAAAAGTTATCTAAATTTTATTCCAAGAAAAGAAGTTTCTAATAAGAACATTGAGTTTTCATATAATTTTGACTGAACATCAGAAAATAAACTTAAAAACCAACTTGACGATGGTTCATCTGTAAGTAAGGTAAAAAAGTATGATTTATTATCTACAACACATCAAAGCAACATTACTTTTTCACCTGAAAATTTTAATGCAGTTTTAGACTATAATTTTGATTATTTTAACTGAAAAACCAGATATAAAAATTCAAAAGAAAACCATCCAGACCGTAATTACACAATTACAAAAAATAATATAGCTCAAAAAATTCATTGATTTAAAACTCGAGAATATCTTAATGATTCAATTTTTAAATTAAGCGAAAATAATGCTACTGCATCTATTTCTGAAGATTTAAATTCAATTATTATCCCAAGTGATTTTGATAAAGAGAACATAATTTTCTGATTTGTTTTTGAACTTGATTTAAATCCAAGAGAGTTTAAGGATGCAAATGAATTTGATAATATTCATTCGCGTGTTAGAGTTCCTGTTTCTTTGAAAACCTTGCAAGAAAACCAATATATTGATGATGTTGATTTTATGTATGATTATGTTTCTGAAACACCTGCATTTCAACAAAGTCTGTATTCAAAAATTAAGAGCAATATTAAATTTAGTTTATCATTAACAAATAATCAACTTACATTAAAACTACATACAAGAAATAATAATATCCATTTTAATAACATCCTTGCTACACATAATCATTCAACTAGTCGCTCAGCATTTATTTCGAGAAATGAATTTTTTGTAAATTGAATTCAAAATGAAACTGATACAGATGAAAAAATTAAATTTAAACAAGCTAAGAAACTTGATAAAAACTCAATTCAGGGTTCATCAATTGGTTATAAAAATACATATGAATTAAAAACACATAATCAAACAGTTCAAAATATAGAAGCGAGAAATAATATTTTAGATGATGCACCTGCTAAGGATGACCGTTCAAAACGTTTATATAAAGAAGATTCAGTTAAACCAATCGAAGAGGGTAGATCCAGAGTGTTTAGTTTAAATGCTGATGCTGATGGAACTTGAAATATCTTTTCCAAAGTTAATGATAATCCTAATGATTTTCGTTATTATGCCTTTGTTAATTTTCATGTTTGAAACACCAATCGTCATTCAGGGATTGGAACTTGAACGCAACATCATAACGGATATGAAAGAATTGTAGTTCAACATCCTAAATTGATTTCTTCGACTAATATTAACAGACCAACCCAAGATCAACAAAACAATAAATATTTACCAATTTATACTGATAAACAAGCAAATAATGCTTCGGATGATACAAATGATAAAAAATTTACATATCCAAAACTAACACCTGATGGTGATATGTTTGATTTTGAAATACCAAGCAGTGAACAAGGAATAACTTTTGATTTATTTTTAGATTTTAGCGGACAAGTTCAAAATTCATATGGAAATTTTAAAAATACTGATGGAGAAATTATCAGCAGAAGCACAAATAATAACCTCGATGCAATTGTTGCTATTGTAGATTTCAAACCAATTTTTACAACCTTTGATGGTAAAGATTTGGATACATATAAATACAAAGAAAGATTGTTAACTCAGCATGAAAAAAATGCAATAAAGCACTTTCTTAATTTCAAAAACCTTAAACCATTAAACATTTCGGATTTATCTTTATATCTTAGTTCCTTTAATAATTTAAACTTCTATATAGCAACTCTACCTAAGGTTGTTACCTTAGGTAATCAAGAAAGTTATCCCGGATTACGCTATCGTGAATATTTAATCGGTAATAACCCGATTAAATATTATGGTAATGATAAAAGTACCATTGATGCTGTACGCCCTGCACTATGAGGAGAGGTTCCAGATTTTGACTGAGGAAGTGGTTCATCAGGTAGTGGGGTTTATGATAGCGATGGTAATGTAGTTGGTTTAGATAAGCAAGCCGGAAACTGAGGATCAAATAATTTTTTAGTTTTTGATACACAAAAATATGCATATTTAAAAAATCGTGGATTACCTTATAATCCAACTACTTTTGAGCAGGTTGTAAAGAAAATGGCATATTTATACCCTGATCAATTTAAGGATATCTTCAAATAGTTTATTTTACTTTTTGATAAGTCTTAAATTCAAAGAAATCATAGATTTGTGATGAATTTAAGACAAATGTCTTTTCAGAATTAATACATTCTTTAATCTTATTAATTTGATCAACATAGTAATTTCCATCCAAGATGACTAAGAATTTCACTTTGTCATCTTGATTTTTATTAGCATTTTCGATAAATGACATCACATCGTTTCTTTGATTATCTTGAGCACCACCTTTTTCATTGGTATATTTGAAAGTGCAATAAAAAATTATATCGTCTTTGATGGATTCAAAGTCGATACTTTTGTTTGTGATTTCATTATATTCACGATTGGATAAATTAAGGATGTTTCCGAAACTGTTGATAAATTTAGCATTCTTACCAGTTTTGGGTAATTTGTGGATGGTAACATTATAAAGTTGATTGTGAAAGTATTCGAGTAAAATATCTTCGTGGATGTTTTGTTTATTTGGATCTTTTGCATATCTTATGAGAGCAAAAATATCCTCATTTATGATTTTATCCTTAATAAAATCAACATCTAAATCATATCTATTTGCATCCTTATAAATTTTTTCTAGCAATGATTTATCATTTTGTATCAGCAATCTTTTAACATCCTTGATATTATGCATTCTTCTTTTCTTTAATTCCAATTCTCAGTTAATCATCATAACCACCTAATTCATAGACAACACTCATTATTCGTTTTGCCTCAGTCCAGCTAAGTCTACGACGGTATTTAAAGTCCTTTCTTAAACCTTTAAACGAAGATAAAAACACATCCTTAGTTTCGCAGCGATATTTAACTAAATAATCGTTTAATGCATTGATATAGGCTTTTAATTGATTATCATCAAGATTTCAGTCATTAGGCAATTTAATTCTTGTATAACTTCGTGATGAATTATTGACATTTTTGCATTTTGAATCTGCTAATGAAAATCTAATACTATCATTTTTTGTATTATCGATGCCATTTAATCATATTTGTCCATTATTATCATTAAAAACAAATTTATATTGATTTTGTGGTTGCTTTTGAAGTTGTTTTAACTCTTTATATCAACCGATAAAAACATCATTTTTATACACCAAAAAATCCTGAGTAGAATTTTTGTTAAACAAAGCAAGACAAACTGGACATTCAGTATCATCAAACATTTTCATTTGCAACGAAATTACTGCATATAAGCGAGTTTTAAGATTTAAATTAGTTGATGTGATAAAAGTTTCAGGAATAATTGCGGCAACAAAATCAGTATGTTTAAGCATAATATCCAAAGCATATTTATATAAGTCATCATAACCACCAAAATCATTATTTATCTTAGAACGTGTTGCACTATTTTTTGCTAAATACGGTGGATTAGTAATAGCTAATTTATATCCTTTAGGATAGTTTTTTAATGAATCATTGATGTTAATTTGATATTTATCAAAATGATTAATTTGATTGTTGTTTTGATCATAAAAATGTTGAATATCAAAACATTTTCATGGGTTATTTAAATTAAGTTGTGATAACAAGAAAGGTATATTATTAGAACCTGCAAAAGGCTCTAAATATATGATATTATGGGATAATAAATTATTTTCTTTAAGTCACTTAAAGAAAATAATATTATCAAATGGATTACAAATAGTAAAGAATTGTCCTAATCGTTTTTTGTTCATTATTTCTTTTCTAGCATACTGAACATATTCTTTTTATATACTTCGACACCAGGTTGGTTGAACGGATTAACTCCTAATAAATATGCACTCATTGCTAATGCTCGTTCAAAGAAGATAAATAAGGTTCCTAAGGTTGCTTCATTAAATGTGTCAAATAACATATGAATTACAGGGATTTTACCACTGATATGATGTGCATTTGCAGTAGCATTAAAAGCAATGTTATTAACTTGGTGTAAATTATTTGAAGCTAGGTAATTTAGTTTGTCATAATCAATTGCTTCTTTTGAAAATTCAATGTTAGCAGAAGGGTTTTCTAAGGTTAAAACAGTTTCAAAAAGAATTTTATTACCATCTTGAATCGTTTGTCCTAGCGAGTGTAAGTCGGTAGAAAATAAGCAACTGGTAGGTCATAACCCTTTTCCATCCTTTCCTTCAGATTCACCAAACAGTTGTTTTCATCATTCTAAGAAGTATTGTAGTTTTGGTTCGTATGAAACCATCATTTCGATAGCATAATTGTTATTATATAAATGATAACGAGCAGCAGCATATCAGTAAGCAGGATTTGATTCAAGTTTTGATTCAGAAAGTTCTTTATTAGTTTGGTTTGCTGCATCTAAAATTCCTTTTGCATCGATTCCAGCACATAAAAACGGAAATAAACCAACTGCTGTTAATACCGAAAAGCGTCCACCGACATCATCAGGAACAACAAACTTTTGGTAACCTTTTAAGGTTGCTAATTCAAATAAAACACCTTTTTGTTTATCGGTTGTTGCAACTATATAATCGCTTGCTTGATCACCGATTTTACTTTCAAGCAATTTTCTAAATTCACGAAAAGCAATTGATGGTTCTAATGTGGTTCCGGATTTGGAAATTACATTAATAGCAAATTTTTTATCATCAACATATTTTAGTTTTGCAACTAATGTTTCTGCTGAAATATCATTTCCAGCAAATAAAAGTTCCATTTTAGGTTTTTTGCTTGAATAAGGTCCGTAGATAAAATCATAACCACTTTTAGCACCTAAATATGAACCTCCAATTCCAATAACAACAACAACTTCGATTCCAGTTTTAAATCAAAAATCAGCTTTCTCTTGCATTGCTTTAAATTCTTCTTTATCATAATCCGCAGGTAGATTATATCAACCTAACCAATCTTTTTCAGCAACATTTTTGCTGACTATATCGTTATGGATTTGAGATATTTTAGGTTGTAAGTATTTTAATTCTTCTAATGATGGGGCTTTTGAAAAATCTAATTTTAAGTGTTTCATATTTTCCTTTATGTGATTTCTAATGTATCTTGATCACTATATACTTGCACATTGTATCCGTTTTGTTGTAATTGTGCTGCTAAATTAGTAGCAATTTTATCAACTAAAATAGGTTTACTTGCAAATTCTTGGTATAAGGTTTTTGTTAATGTTCTTAATTCGGATAAACCGGTTGATGTAAGTGTTCCGTTACCACTGATATATAATTGATTAGTTTCTCCGTTGCTAAAGGTAATTTTTGAATCTAGTTGAGGGGAATTAAGTACAAAGTTTTCATTAAATCCCGCATTATTAATATCGTCTGCAGTCATTGTAAAAATTTGCGAATTATTATATAACTTTAAACGACGGATTTTACGTGGTTTATTATTTGATGCTTTTTGATTATCAGAAAATATTAATCCTTTTAATGATTTAATTTCTGGTACCCTAGAAAAATCAAGTCCTTGAGGATATGAGTTATCTTTTTCTTTGGTATCTGGATCTAATCCAGATCCGTAACTACCTTGAAAGAATGGTTCATTGTTGCGAGTTCAATATACCATTCTTAAACCTAAATTAATTTCTTTATATGGATCAGAAGTATTTTTTAAATAATTTGATTCATCAAAAGCAATGGTATCAAAGATGATTCGTGTTGCTATCGGGATGTTCTTTTTATAGTTTTGGTTAGGATTATAATCATTAGTATTAATTCAAGCAACTTTGTTTAATGCTCAAGGGTTATAACTTCAAGCATCTAAAACAGGATTTCCATAGGTATATAAACCTAGTTCATCAATGTTTTTGTCTTTTAAAGCAATTAATGCAGATGTATTAGTTGCTGAAGCATCAAAGAATAATTGTAGTTGTGGAATATGATTAGGAAGCAATTTAAAGATATCAATATATTTTTGTGCAGCACTTGCTTTACCTAAGTTATTAAAGCGATATGAAGTAATTTGTATTTTATTTTCTTCAAGTTCTTTAATTAATGAAGCAGTTTTTTGGTAAGCATTTGGATCATTCATATCAATATAGAGCGCATACCCTTGGTTGCGTAAGGTTGGGCTTTTGTCATCACGGGTATAATCATAAACTTTAATTCCAGGTGTGTTATTAACATATTTGCTAAAAATTGGTTCATTAGTTACATCGGTTTTAGTTCAACCTGGATAATTTCCTTCTTCTAAATTTCCTGGTGTGATAGCTTGTCAGTCATCATAACCAAAAGCTCTTTTGTATTTGTTATCTCTGGTAACTCTTGCAGTTACACGGTTAAATCCAGGAGGTAGTTCTTGTCCATAACTATCTAGTTCTCCATTTTCATTAATAAATACATTATCAGGATCAAGTGTGTAACCTTTTTTTAGAAAATCGATTGCTCTTTGTGAAAGATTAGTAAATTTGCTGCGATCGAGATGGAAAACAACATAAACTTTTTCTTCTATGAAGCTATTAAAATTACGTTTTAAATAGATATCACGATAGTTTTGTTTAATATATTGCAGATATCTTGGATCATTTTTATGTCTTATAATTTCTTCAGCGATTCTACCAAAACGATCATTTATTCCAGTTCAAAAACCTTTAGATAGTATATATGGAGCATTTTCAGATTCTGAATCATCGGTAGCATCTGCAATTTTACCTGCATTAGCATTAATCCCATCGATAGCAACCTTAGCATCTGCTGCAATAAGTTGTGGTGTTACTTCAACAGAGATAATTTTTCCGGTTGTAACATTTTGGTATCCTTTCGGATTGGCAATTCCATCTTCGATATCTTGTTTAGAATATTCATGTGGTATAACCTTAAAATCTACCTTAGCCCTTGCTGTTGTGTTTGCAATATTTATTTCTGTATAACCATCTCCGATTCCGTCAATGTTATACTGTGTATTTGTAATAGGTTGAGTAGGTTTTGGCGTTGTTGGTTGTTGTATAGGTTTAGGTTGCTCGACTATAACAGGTGCAGAAGGTTGTGGTTTGCTCTCTACTTTTTGCACAGGTGGTTTTTGTTTTATCGGCTCTTGTTTTACAGGTTGTGTAGTAATAACAACTGGTTTTTGTAAATCAATAGGTTTTTGTTGTGTTTGTGGTGGCTTAAAATCTGGTGCATTTATTATAATTGGCTCTTTTGGCTGTTTTGGTTGATTTTCAGGTTTTATGATAGGTTCTTTTGGTTGTTCTTTTTGTGGTTGACTTGGAGCGATATTAATAACAACCGGATTAGTAGGCTGCTCTTTAATTTTTTGCAAGTTATTATCTATATTTGATGAGTTTGCTAGATTGGTGTTTAATTTGTTTTCAGGAATTAATCTAGCATCTTGATTTGATAAATCAGTTTTGCTTCCACTTAGAATTTGAGCTGATGTTTGATAAACTACTGAAGCAATGCTGCTAGATAAAATTAAGCTACCAGAAATAGCTGCTAAGAGAATGAAATTCTTACGTTTATATGACATCTTAACCTCCATATAATTTATATATAAGTTATAACAAAAAAGCAGAATATCAAAAATTATTTTTTAAATATTTTTTGATTTTTTTATGCTATGATAAAGCAAAAAAACTAATTTACAATTATGTATATTTTAATGATAATAAAAATACAAACTCTACGAGTTTGTATTTGTTTTTGTTGATTTGTTTTCTGCAGGTTGATTATTTGTAGTTTTGTTATTAGATTCGGTATTAACCTGTTCTTTTGCTCCTTGATTTTCATTAGTGCTTGCTTGTGATTTAGGATTATTTGAAGTTACTTTTGTTGTTTCTGTGGTGTTTCAAAGTGTATTTAAATGTTCTAAAACAACTAATGAAGCTTTGAAAGTTGCAAATGCATTTGCAAGTGTGTATGGGGTGAATGCAGCCTTGATTTGTGTTGCAGGAGCATACACAGACGTATCAAATTTAGTAAAAGCATTCGATCTAAAACTGATGTTTGGATCATTTAATTTAGTATAGTAAGCATTACGAGCATCTGTTAGTTCTTGTTTAAGTTGTTCAAGGTTGGCATCTTTACTTTGTATTGCTTTAAATACTTTTTCTGATGCTAAAAAGTAATTTTTCTCTAGTGCATCAAATTCTTTGTAAAAAGTTTTTGCATCAAAAGATTGTGAAGTTGATACAAATGAATTTGCATCTGTGCTATTGATATAAGCAATATTATCGTTTTGCGATATATCTAATAAAGATTTAGTAGTTGTATTATAAGCATCGGTATCGACTACTGTTGATTCTAATGATAAATCATTTCATTGATCAGAATATAAATTAGTTCATTGACGAATTCAAGCAATAGTTTCTTGACCAGGAATATAGTAATTATATTTATTATTTTCAGAAGTATCTTTTTGATATCCTAATTGATCTTTTAGCTCCTGTGAGTCAGGATTTAAGCCTAAATCTTCTCAATATAAGTATAAATTAGATAAAACTAATAATTTTTCATATAAAAATCTAAGTTTAAGTTTCTTATCGAAAGTTTTTAGCATATCATCTTCAGTTTTAGATTTAATTGGTGTATACTCAGTATTAAAATCTTTTAAAAGTTGATCGATTTTTTCATTATGAAATTTTTGATTACCATCGTTTTGCGATTTTTTAGCAGTTATTTCTGTAATTTTGTCATCAATTTTTTTAATGTATTCAGTATTTTCTTTTTTGAATTTTTCTAAATCAGATTTAAGATTATCTGCAGTTAGTTTATATTTACTAAAATCTGAATTTGCTTGTGTAAGATATCCTAAAATTCCTAATTTAGTTTGTTCTCCATTAAAATAATCAATATATTTTAAATTACCTAGAGCGGAATAAAAAGGTTTGTTCAATTTATAGTAGTATATACTTCTAAAACCATCTCCAAGCGTTTTTAAATAATCAGCATATTTTTTATGAAGCTCTTGAGCTTGATTTTTAAGACTTAAAATATCATCGGTTTTTAATAAAGCATTTGAAAGTGGAAAGTCACTTATGACAAAGTCGATAAATCATTTGCTCTTGTCAATTATTGGATTACCATCAGAAGAAGTTGCTTTTGATGCATAATTAGGAGTTCAAATTTGTGATAAAAAAGTTGCATAATTAATTAATTGTTCTTGAAATGGTTTTGCTTCTGCAATAAGGTTTGCATCTTGTTTTTTATCATTTGACATTAATGTCTGCAGATTTAATCCACCTAATCTTGCTGTTGTGAATGCAAAAACTTTTGATTGTTGGATTTTTTCATCCTTAACTTTTTGCCCATCTGTTTGGTTTGTAGATACAAATTTTGATTTATCAGTTGCACTAACTTGTTGTTCGATTGCAACAATGTTATCATATCTTCATCTAAATAAATCGTTCATAAATGATTTATTGGATTCTAATAATTTTGGTAACTTAATTTTTGCATCTTGTAACGCAGTTGAAATTCGAGAAAAATATGAAATTCTAGATTCGATTATTGAAGCGATATTTCATAATGATGCACGGTTTTCTACAGTTTGCTGATATATTTCACGATTATTTTTAAGTGGTTCAATTAAACGATTAATTTGATTTATAAATGATCTTTTATTTGCTGCACTTATGTCTTTTGCTTCTCTAATTTCTTCTATAGTTTTTTCTAAAAATAAGATAGTAAAATCATTTATTTCAATCAAAGCTTTTTTGCCTGAATAATGTCGCTTTAAAAAACTACTTTTAATTTCTTGGTTTTCATTCTCTAATTTTTCTTTATCTGATTGTAGTTGTTCGATAGTTTCTTTGTTATGCTGAGCATTTTGTTCGTTTTGTTTTTTTAATAACTCCTCATGTTGTTTTTGCTGTTTAGTACTTTCTTCTTGAATTTTAGTATTTTCTTTTTTAAGTGAATCAACTTCAACTTTTAAATCAGAATTTTCAGTAAACAGATTTGGAATAACTGATAAAGCAGCAGCATTATAATCAGATAATATTTTATTATATAAAGCATTTAATTGCTCTATGGTAGTAGTTTTTGAATTAGTTAATTCATCGAATTTATTTTTATTCTCAAGATATTTTTCAGAGTTAAGATTGTATAAATTTACTCTTTTTAACATCTCGTCTATTTGTTTTGATTTTAAAACAATTTCCTTTGATTGTTGTGGTTGTTGTGTTGTTTTTTCTGGTGTACATGCAACAACTAAAGCAACGGACAAAGTTAATAAAGATGTACTAGAAAGTAATTTTCATTTTTTTAATTTTTGAATTTTCATAATCTCCTTTTTTTAATATAAATTATTTCCTTACCATTTCAGCAACATCAGCAGCGAAGTTTGATTGTGCTTTTTCAATCCCTTCACCTACTTCAAATCTTATTGCTGATACAAGTTGGCTACCATGATCATTTAAGTATTGACCAACTGAAATAGAATCTTGCATTACAAATGCTTGTTTTTCTAAAACAAATTCTGAAAGTTGTTTAGTTAATCAACCATGAAAGATTTTTTCTTGAATTTTAGCAGGTTTTGATTCGAAAGCCACTGGTTTTTCAAAACGTTCTTTTATTTCTGATAATTGTTTTTCACTTAAATCAGAAACTAATGTAACTTCAGGGTTCATTGCTGAAACATGCATTGCAACATTTTTTGCAGCATGAATATCTGCACCTTTTATTTTAACAACAGCAGCAATTTGATTATTAGTATGAACATATGTTCCTAGTATTTCACCATTATTAGCTTTTACCATAAACATACGGCGGAATGAAATTTTTTCTCCAATAACTGATGTTGCTTCAATTAATGCCTTTTCAACTGTTAAACCATTTGGTAAAATAACTTCTAATGCTTTTTCCTTAGTTCATACATTGGCATCAAAAATAGCATGAGAGATTTGTTGAACAAGTTCTAAGAATTTATCATTTTTTGCAACAAAATCGGTTTCACTGTTTATTTCTATTAATAATGAACGATATTTGTTGGTAATTGCAGTAACAGCACCTTCAGCAGCAATTCTGCCAGCTTTTTTTGCAGCTTTAACAATTCCATTTTCCTTTAGTCATTTAACAGCTGCTTCGATATCATAATTAGTTGCTTCAAGAGCTTTTTTAACATCAATTAATGCTGAATTAGTTCTTTGTCTTAATTCTTTTATAAGTTCTATTTTATTTACTGACATAATTTACTCCTAATTATTTGTTTCTGTATTTTTTGATTGAAATTCTGGTAAGATAACTTTTTCATCATCTTGATATGCAAATAATTGTTGCCCACCTCTTGCTTTAGCAATTGCATCAGCTAAAATTGTCATAATTAAATTAATTGATTTTGATGAATCATCATTGGCAGGAATACCGAAATCTACTGCATCAGGGTTAGCATTCGAATCAAGAATAGCGATTACTTTTAATCCTTTTCTACGAGCTTCTTTGACGGCGATTTCATCTTGCAATGGATCTGCTACAATCATAACATTTGGTAATCTTCTCATATTACGAATACCATTTAGATTTTTATGTAACTTGTCTAATTCTTTTTTGAAATTTAAAGCCTCTTTTTTGGTATAACCTTTAAAATTATTAGCTGCCTTTTCTTCTAATTCTTCCATCTTTTTAACACGAGACATAATTGTTTCATTGTTTGTTAATGTTCCACCAAGTCATCTTTCAGTAACAAAAAATGAATTTGTTCTTTCAGCTGCATTTTTAACAGAATCACGAGCTTGTTTTTTAGTTCCTACAAAAATAAATTGTGCATTTTTAGCGGCTAATGAATTTACAAGTGAGTAAGCAAATTCTAAATATTTTTGTGTTTTAAAGATATCAATAATGTGAGCGCCTTTATTCATTTTATTTGGAACAAGGTATTCCTTCATTTTTGGATTTCATGAATGTGATTTATGTCCAAAATATGCTCCGGCTTCTAAAAGTTTTGTTCTTGAAACAATAGGATTTTTTTCTTTGTTTTCTTTAACTTCCTTTGTTTCTTTATTAGTTTTTTCTACCTTAATTTCAGGTTTAATTTCAGTTTTACTTTGATTTGTCATTTTTTTCCTTTAGTTTGTTTTGTCTAAATAAACTATTCTAACACCTAGCACTTATAATTATTCAAGCACACCCAAGCGAATCCTAGTTTATTGTGATTTATAAAAATAAGTATTAAAATACTTATATTTATTTTATCATTTTTTCTTTGCTATAAAAATATGGTAACTTAATTTATTTGTCTGTATACTAGATAAAAAAGAAAACATACTTCTGAAAACTTAGTTTTTTATTTTAAAGTTGGTATAAAACACAAAAAAACACAACCAAAAATAGTTGTGTTATTTTTACGAAAGAGTAATTTTTATATTATTTGGTTTACCATCTTTATCATAAGATAATTTAGTATTTTTTAAATTTATTATATATGACTTAGCAAGTAATTTTAATACAGATGTTTGCGTATTTGATGTTAATTTAGCATATTTATCATAATTTGAAACAAATTCTACATTATTTCGAGTTCAAATGCGTCCTTCAAAGTGATTATAATATATTGCATATCATATATCATCAAATTCTCTTTGTTGAATTTTAATAATTTTATTAGGAACAAGAGTTTTATCTGGAACATAGTTTTTACTATAGAATAAATACGATTTATATGAGGGAAGTTTAATGTTATCTTTAAACTTTGTATATATTTGATTTGTTTCAGTTACTGGACTAATATTATTATTTTTTAATTTTATAGATATATTAATTTGATTATTTTCATTTTTTACAGTATTGATAGAACTGTTATTCAGTTTCTCAATTTTGTCAGGATAATAATAAAAGTAACTTGGATATCCTATTGGTTCTGCACCGTATTGTGTAATCAAATTGTAAACACGAATTGGAAAAAAATCTCCTTCGATATCTCTTACAAATAATAAATTTATAAGAACTTTATTTTCATTTTTAATTGGTAACATCTCGATTACCATATTATTATTTTTTTTATAAAATAAATTATTTTTATCATTTGAAAATATGTTCTTGATATTATCATAGTTTCATTGAAAATTATAAGAACTACTTATTTTTTTGAAAGTTAGAGTTTGTTCATTGTTTTGTGTTACTAAAGCAAAAAAAGAGTGCTCTTTATCGATAATATTGTTTAATTTTGAATATTTAGTATCAAGAATTAAATTTTGAGATTTCAAATTTTCTTTTAGTTTTCTTACTTGATCATTATTTTCTGATTCGTTTTTTGCTTCCCAAGGAGTTTTATTTTCATAATGACTACATGCTATCGAAACTGTTAATAAAGGACCAGATAAACATAGACACAATAATTTTATTAGGTTTCTGGTCATGATTTTTCTGCTGTTAATTTTGAACGAGTTTCATAAATAGCATATTTATCATTTAAAATGTAATAGACATTTTTGTTTGTAAGGTTTGTGTTTTCAAAGTCATTTCTTAGTTTAATAGTTAAGGTAAATTCATATGGTCATGAATGATAATTTCTACCCGCTACAAACATATTGCGATTTGTTGCATCGCTATTATCATTGTTCAGATTTGGATAATTAACTTTTAATGTTGAAAGGTGGTATTGTCTGTAAATCCATCATGAATTTGCATAAATAACACCTACCATACCTACATTAAATATATTAGAGTGATTATGTATTTCAGAAACACTTAGTTTTCTTCTCTCAGAATTTGATAATCTTCATAAATCAGAATATGTAGAATAAGCAGCAAGTGGTTTTTCACCACCAGAGATTAGATTTTTATATGTCAATTGTTTTGACTTACTGTAATATAAATCATATATACTGTATTTTCTAACATTGTCTGCATAAAATTTCATTCTGTCTCAATTTATATATCCTGCACCAAGGTTTAATGGTAATATATTGATTTTATCATTATATTGTTTTAAATCAAAACTTGCTATTAAAATAGCTTTTAATTCTGGAACTTGATAACTTGAATTAGGTTTTTTTATTGCCGATAGTAAAGCAGAAGCAGCTAATAAAACAGGTGTAGAAAAACTTGTTCCTGATCATCGTCAATAATCTGGATCATCAACTAATGTGTCTGTTTTTCATCATTGATCATTTAAAAAAAGTGATTGATTACTAAATTTATCTGGACCTATACCTAAAGGAGAATCCTCAAAACCTTTAATTTTACCATTTGAAAAATCTTCAATTTGATCATTATTAAAATTATATGCACCGATTATAAAAGTGTTTTTAGTTCTTTGGATAGAAGAAGCTTTTTTTCAAAAGGTGGGGTTCTGGTTAATTGTATCTCTTAACTTTTCTAATATTATTTTTTGATAGGTAGTAGGTTTAGAATTAAGTTTTTCATTTATCCATTTATTAACCTCCATTATATGATTTGGTGTTTTAAGATTTTCGTTATCAGCAGAAATGAAAAATTTCATATTATATTTATATGCATATTCATCGATTAATGCGGCTTCATCTGGATAATCTGTGTTAATTTCTACATTTAAAATATCTATAATATTGTTTATATATGAAAGATTACTATTTTTATAATATTCATTCATTTTATTTAGATCTAGTAGTTTGCGATATGAGGTTGAATAACTCATATTAATATATTCAACATTATTTTTCCTAAAGAACTCTAAATTTTCTTTTAATATGTCATAATTGCTTGCATTATATGTTCTATTATAACTTGTTGAATAAATTTCAGCATTTTTTAGTAATCCAGAATCGCTACCAATGATTGAAGCAATTTCAGTTGCATGATAATTTTTATTTCAATAATCTAAAAATGAGTGATTCATCTTGGAAAAATCATATATTTTATCATCAGTAAGGTTAGGGTCATATTTAACTCTGTTACTATTAACAACATTTGGATTATTAATTGAACCTAGAATATTATAATTATCTTCATTTATTTCTTTATCAATATTTAAAGTTGTATTTCCATCAAATTTTAAAATTCGATAATCAACTAATCCACCATCGATGATACCTATTTTAATCTTTTTATCAGTTCTTTCGTGGATTCCTAGTTTATCTCATAACTTATCAAATAAATGATTGTATTTTTTAATGTCTCTAGGTTGATTTGCAAAAATTGCTGACATTGTTAAAGGAAGGCTTGAAATGCTAGATAAACCAATAATATATTTTCAAAATTTCTTTAATTTCATAATAACCTGCTAATTTAATTATACTCTTTTGTATGAAATTATTTTCAGTAAAAAAATCAGGTTCCCCTGATTTTAAGATTTTACTTTTGAAAAATAGTAAGTTGTAATTTGACTTAAGGTTTTATCATCAACAGGTTGGATTGCTTCGTGAATCATCCCATCAGTGTTTTTAATTTCATAAATATTTATTAAATTAAAGTCCTGACCTTCGTATTTATCATTAAAATAATTTCTAAGCACTACCTCATAGTCTGTGATAGCCACCGGATCATAATTAACATAATCAAAATTTTCTAAATTAAGATGTTTTGCCAAATATTCTTTATCTGATATATTAACATTTGCCAGCATTTTAGCAATAAAACTTGTTATAAATTCGGTTCATATTTCTTGTTTTTCACTATCACTTTTTTCATTTGTTTCTTTTAAAGCATCATCAAATAATCCTTTAATTGTTTCAGATGTATCTTCATCTGAAAGATCATTGTTTACAACTGAATAAACATAAGTAGCAAGAATTTTATCACTTATTGTTTTTGAAACTTTATTAATAAATTCTTCTTTTGAAATAGTAAACAAATCAGTTTGTGATTTTTGTGCTAATTGCGAAAATTTATTTATAAATTCTGAATAATTTTTACTAAGATAATTTTCTAAAAGATGTGGGACATATGAGATTCTTTGCTCTTGATCTACATCGTTACCTTGATCGTAGTCATCTCTTAGTTTATAAAATTCATTGAATTTTTCAGCGTTTTGTTTTGATGCTAAGTTAATTTCATTGTATAAAGAATTTATAAATGTATTAATATCACTAGTTTTTATATCTGAAGAATCAATTTTGCCTAACTCTAGGGTTTTTAAATCCTTTCATACATTAGCTACATATTCTTCAGTCACTAAATTTTGTGCTTTAGCAATCTCTGCATCAGATGTGTTTTCATTAAAAGTAGATATCATTTTTTGGTTAACGAGTTTATCATACCTACTACCGATATCGTTAAGATATGAATAATAACCTTGAGAAATAGCTTTTTGATATTCATTGCTTAATTCTTTTGGAATATGTGATGAAATAACTATACCATCAACTAAAAGAATGTTTTGGTGTGGTTTAACAGCACGAATTGATCCATCAGGAACATCTGGAAAGTTATCTTCACTATAATATGCATCAATTGCATCCCCGTTATACATAATTGCAGATGTTACATCGGGACGTTTTTTATTGATTAAATCATTTGCTATTTCTAATCCATCACCTTTTAAACTTATATGTTTTGCATTGCGAACATCAAAACCAGTCCCGTCTTTAATTAAGTCTGCAAATGAATCGATAAGAATTTTATATGGTTGTGTATTAGTCGAAGAATCATCTTTTACTACTGCACCAGTAAATTTGTCTAAAGTGCGACCACCATCAGGTAGTGGTCAGTAAGCAGAACCATACAGCATATTATCACGAATTGCATCGGTGATTTCTCAGTCTTGATAACCATTAACTTTTAATGTCTTTAAAATATTAATTAATGCATATGGGTCTTTTATACTGCTTTTGTTAGGTGTGATAAATTTATCAGCATATTTGCTAAAGTCAATTCCTGAATCTTCATCAAAGGCATTCTTATTTAGCTTTTCTTTATTAATTTTATGAATATTATATGCAACTACCATATCTTGTGAATAATATGGATAAAAGTATTCTCATAATGATTCATCGCTGTTGTTATCACCTTTTTTGCTTAAATCGTAACGATTTAAATGTTCTCATATCTCTGGACGCATCGATAAGCGAACATAATTTTTAATTTGAATGTATGATTTTTGTGCATCTTGATATTTAATTAAAATATCATTATATGCATCTTTTAATTTTTGGTTATTCGGATTGTCAATGAGTTGCTTTTTAAGATCATCCAATTGATGTTTTAAAGTTTGATATTCTAAGTAATTAGAATATTGTGGTAAGTTGAAGAAAATCGAGTAATTGAGTTTACCGATAAGTTGTTTTTTAGCAAGTTCTACTGCTAAAAATTCTGAACCAATTCCAGCAACTGCTTTGTTATTAATTAATGCATTACTAAATTGATTAATTTCATCGAATTCTTTATAATCAAATGTATGTGCAAGTTGAGCAATATTAGCATCAGACATATATGATTTATAGTTATAAAAACTTGGTTTAAATTGATTTTCGACTTTTGATGCTAAAACTGCTGAGAAACCTGAAATTGCACCTATCGCAATAGTTGATGCTAATAAAAGTTTCTTATTTAGTTTCATTTATCCCTTTTTCTTGGTTTTGTAAATTGCATAACCAATGTTTCCTAAAATAGTAATAAATAAAACGATTGAACCGATAACCAATCCCCATGGCTCAAATGCACCCTCATATAATTTTGTACCTAAAGTACTTGCATTTGATACAGTGCGTGTGATGATAAAGTCATCAAAACTAAGAACACTTGAAACTAAAATAACTGTAATAATTGATGGAATCATATAAACAAGGTAGGTTTTAAATCATGCACGAGTTTTTGAGTAACCTAAATCCTGCGATGCTTCGAAGAGGTTATTGTTAAATTTTTCACTACGTGGTAGCATTAAAGAAATTCCATAAGGTAATGCCATAATTGTATGTGCTACTATCAATCTACCAAAACCTTCTGAATCAACTGCAACAATACCAAAAAACAATGAAAACACTAATACAAGACCTAAAGCAGTAATGTTATCAGGATTGATAAGTGGGATATTTGATGTTGCTGTCAAAGTAGAACGCATTAAACGATTTTTTTGTCGATAGAGAGCATAAACGGTAATTAAACTTATAATAACAACTAATGTTGAAACAATAATTGCTAATAAAATTGTGTTTAATAAAGCAAGTCCACGTCCGTTATCAAATAAAGTTACTCAGTTTTCAAAAACACCTTTAGTTCAAGTTGGATTAAACTCACCTTTTGGTGTTTTTTGATTAAAACTAAATACTACACCTGTTATTAAAGGAACATAAATAATTGCTAAAATAATATAAATATAACTACGTCTTAAAAATTCAGTAAATTTATTCATAGTGTGCTCCTTTTTTAAATTTAAAAATGAGTTTTGGTATGAATATAAATAACGAATATACACCGATGAAGATAGCGGAAACCACTATAACAAGTGCAGAACCACTACTTAGATCATATTTATTACCAGGATTTAGTTTTGAGTTGATTAAATCTCCGATAAGTTGATGTTGTGAACCATCTGGAAGTAATTTTGCACTAATTACAAAGGTTGTTGCACTAGCCAAGAAAATAATTGCTAAACCACTTAATATAGCTTTAGTTCCATATGGAACGATAACTTTAAACATTGTTTGAATATTATTGTATCCTAAATCATTACTTGCTTCAATAATATTTTTTGGCATATCTTTAAATACTGTATATAAAGGTAAAACCATTAGAGGTAGGTTTAAATAGGTAAGACCAAAGATTATAAAAAGTTCACTATTGAGTGTTTTAGGATTTGTATGAAAAATAGCTAATGCTAAACCTTTAATTGAGTAAATTCGAGCAATGGTAAAAATTGCCATAGGACTAATCATTAAACTTAATGCAAAAAGTTTAAAGATTTTTGATTTAGATGTTGAAATAAAATAAGCATATGGAAAACCGATGATTAAGCATAAGAAGGCAGAAACAATTCCTATTCATAATGAACGACCAATAATGTTTCAAGTGTTAAGATCTTTAAGCAACACTGCTGCATCAAAAGATTCATTATTGGTTGCTGAAAAAGCACTGATAACAATCATTAATACAGGTAATACAATTAAGAAAATTGCAATTAATAAGTAAGGTAAGAATAACCAGGCTTTTTTGTCAAAAGTGAATGTTTGTTTAATTTTTGAAAACATTAGTTGTATAATCTCACTTTGGATCTTTTTTCATCAAATGAATGGTATCAATTGTTCAACTTAAATATACTTTTTCATCAATGTCGAATTTTTTGGCTGTTTCAACATATAAAATATCTTCATCTTCTGTTTCAACTGTTAAATAATAATAACTTCCTCGGTAGGAAATATCTTTTACATAACTTGGTATTTTTCCGCTCATCGATGTTGGATTACTTGTTATATCTATATCTTCAGGTCTAATTAATGCATCGAGGGTGTTTTCACTTCCGAATTCTTCGATATCATGGATAGTTTTGAATTCTCTACCTAACAATTTTACATTCCCGTTAGGTAAAAATTTAGCATCAAAAATATTTGAATCTCCAACAAATCTAGCAACTCATATATTTACAGGGTAGTCATATATGTTTTTAGGTGTATCATATTGTTCGATTATTCCATCGCGCATTACAGCAATGCGATCAGAAAGTTCAAGTGCTTCAGATTGGTCATGGGTTACAAAGATGAAAGTGAGTCCTAATTCTTGTTGTACACTTCTTAGTAACTCCTGCATCTTTTTACGGATTTTAGCATCCAGAGCAGATAAAGGTTCATCAAGCAGCAAAATTTCAGGTTCAATAACTAAACTACGAGCTAGAGCAACACGTTGCTTCATTCCACCTGATAACTCAGAAATTGCTTTAGTTTCATTACCTTTTAAACCAACTAATTCGATGATTTTTTCAATTTTTTCATCCATTTCACTAGCAGTCATCTTACGTTTGAAATATCTATTTTCAAATGCTTCCTTCTTTTGAGCAACATAATTCTCTCAATAAGAATATTTAAAATCTAAATCATCCAACCAATTTTGGATGCGATTATATTGCGATGTATCTGCCGGTATCTTTTTTAAAGCTTCGATATATTTATCTTGCTGTGTATCAATTTTATCCATTTTTGCATCAGCTTTTTTGGTTCATTCTTCAATTTTATGTTTAAGTAAATCGATGTGTTTTTGATTGATTTCTTCTTTTTTAATACGTTTTAATTTCAAACCATATGCAATGTTTCCTTGCACATTTAAATGTGGAAACAATGCATAATCTTGAAAAATGGTTGAAACATTACGTTTATGCGGAGAAAGGTCTTTAATATCATAACCGTTAAATAAAATTTCACCACGAGTTGCTCATTCAAAACCACCTATAAGTCTTAAGATGGTAGTTTTTCCTGAACCGGATGGACCAAGCATAGTAACAAATTCACCACGCTTGATTTGTAAATCTATCTTATGTAAGACAGTTTTGTCACCGAACTCTTTAACAACTTCTTTAAGTTCGATAATTGGCATATTTGCTTTTTTAGTTTTTTTCAAACTAATTTCACGAGTTGTTTCAATTTGTTTAGATTGATTATTATCTGAATTAATATACATATATCTCCTTTCTTATTGGTTTAAATAAGCAGCAGGGAGACGGTATCGAAAAGATTCTCACAGTATTCTTCGATACTGTAAGATAAAGACGGATATTCTAAATCACAAAAATTGCTTAAGATGTTTTTAATAGCTAATTTTTGAATTAAAATATTTTTGCTTTTCATATTTTTATATTTTATATAAGAGCAAAAAAAATCATAATAAATTCTTAATTTTTTTGTAATGTTATTTATAGAAGTAAATGATTAATATGTTGTCGTATGATAAAACCATATATAAATTCTTCAAAATAACAAATATGATTTTATTTGTTATGAGATAAAAAGGATGCATATTTAAATTTTTTCAGTTATAATTTATAAAACATAAAAAAAGTCAGAAACGAGGAAATATGATAAATGTAAATGAATTTAAGCCTGGAATAACATTTCAAGATGATGGAGAAATTTTTGTTGTTTTAGAAGCTCAACATTCTAAACAAGGACGTGGACAAGCAAATGTTAAAGCAAAAGTAAAAAATCTAAGAACAGGTTCAACCACCGTAAAATCTTATACAGGTGGAGACAAGGTAAAACCGGCTCACATCGATAAAAGAAAAATGGATTATCTTTATTCAGATGGTGAAAATATTATTTTAATGGACAAAGAAACATATGAGCAAATTGAAATTTCACTTGATAAAGTTACTTGAGAAATGAACTTTTTAAAAGAAGGAAAGGAAGTTCAAATTCGTATGTTTGAAAACGAAGTTTTGGATATCGAGCTACCTGTTAATGTAACTTTACAAGTTACATCAGCACCAGATGCTGTAAAAGGTAATACCACTACAAATCCACAAAAAAAAGTGATTGTTGAAACAGGTTATGAACTAGAAACACCGATGTTTATTAAGGAAGGTGATATTATTATTATCTCAACTGAAACAGGTAAGTATTCTGGTAAATCAAAAGAGTAATTATGTCAAATTATATTAATGTTCCCTTTAATTCAGATCAAATTTATGTTGTTAAAGAGGGTGCTTTTTTAGATATTATAAAACTTACAATGTCAGATTTTAGAGAAATTAAAGTTGTTGGTAAACCTAATTTAGTATTTGAAGAAAATCATACAAATCTAATGATATTCCTTGAAATAAAGGTAAAAGAAACATCGCGAAAATCATTAAATACATTATTTAAAAATATCAGTAACCAGTTAAAAAGTGCTATAAAATCTTTAATTGATATTAAACCAAAAAATATTCAATTAATTTTAAGGGGATTTTATTAGATTTACATAAAATAATATTAAAAGTTTGTCTTATGTATTATCAGTTAAATAAAAGGAAATATATGGAAAAAGGTTTTAGAAAGTTTTATTATACTTATAAACATTTCGATTCCAAAGATTGAGCAACCTTTATTATAGGAGTCAATCTTATTCTTTTATATATTTCAATTATTTTATGAAACTGAGCAGATAAAAGTTATGAAACTTGAAAAGTATATAATGAAAATCCAGATTTACTTAGGAAAATCAAAGAAATAGCAGATTCAAATCCAAATATGCAACGTGAAGTATATCGCAGTTTGCTTCCTAATGCAGTGCTATTATTGTGAGGAGGAACAACTTATTGATTTACTTTTATGTCAAATGTTTTAATGGCAATTACGATTTTAATCTTTCCGTTTTTTAAAAAATCCCGTAAAATGCAAAAATTTTATTTTTCTGGAATAGTTTATATTATCATAGTTGTATCAGCTTTTTGATTTGGTTATATAGTTGATTCTAGCATCGGTGGAAATGATACAGATAACGATTTTTATCGAACTTTAGTATGACATGCGATCGCTCCATTCTTTGGTATAATTACTCTTTTTTGAGAAAGAAAAAGAATTCGTGTAAGTACCCGTGTTATATGAAGTTTTTCGATTTATCCAGTTACATATTTGATTTTTGTTATTTTTATATATACATTTGGTTATAAATTTAAAAATCTTAGTCAACATGACTTTTTACCTAGTATAGTAGCACAAACTAATGAAGAAAATTATATTATTCCAAAGATATATAATACCGAATTAGATCGCGGGATAGCAATTTATTCAGTTATCAGTTTCTGACATCCACTAGGTTATAGTGGAGATAATTTATATTTAAAATCTATTTTAATATTAATAATGATTTCTCTATCTTTCTTTTCGGCGCCTGCTGTTGGTTTTATCCTTAGAAAAGTATTGAGAATCTTACAACCAGGACAAAAAGCCTTACCTCCAGTTTACTTTATTAAAACTAAAGAAAGAATTGAAGCGATAGAGCAACGTAAAGCAGTTATGCAGGAAGCAAAAATGAAAAATAAAAAGGATGATAAAGCAACCGATTATGTTGCAAGTTATTTTAATAAAACCCAAGAAGTTATAAAGCAGCATAATCCAAAAAATATTATTACACTACAGTTTTTTCAGCGTCGAGATGATAGTATTTTAGCAGGAATGCAAGAAGTTTTAGGATTACTTGAAGAACAAACTGACACTTCTAAATATAAAATTAAATATTTACCTGATGGTAGCAAAATCAATAATTTAGAGATTGTATTAGAACTTACAGGACATTATCAAGATTTTGGAATTTGAGAAGGTATGATAGACGGGATTTTGGCTCGCTATACTTCGATTGCCACCAATGCATATGATATTAAGAAAGTTGCTAATAACAAAGAAATAATTTTTATGGGTGATCGTGCTGATCATTTTATCAATCAAACAATCGATGGATATGCAGTTGGTATTGCAGGTATTCACATTGTATCGACACCGATGCAGAAATTTGCTCAAAAAAACAATCAAGAAAGTGTTTTCGGAAGTATGCCTCATGCTTTAATACAAAATTTTGATGGTGATGTAGTTGCGGCCACACTTGCATTTCAACATAGTTTTCCAAACGATAAAATTATCGCTTTAGTAGATTACAATAATGATGTTGTTAAAGATTCGTTAGCAGTATGGAATGCATTAGGTGATAAGGTTTGAGGTGTTCGGATTGATACATCTAAGAATATGAAGGATCATATGTTTGATAATGAACCTGATAATCCAGATTTTTATGGTGTTAATGTTGAACAAGTAAAAAGATTGCGTGTGGCATTGGATGATGTAGGTGCTAACAATTATAAAATTGTTGTTTCATCTGGATTTAATGCATCTAAAATAGCATATTTTGAAGCTTCAAATGCACCTGTAGATTTTTATGGAGTTGGACAAAGTATATTTAAATTAAATAATTCATTTTCTGCTGATGCAACCTTATTAAATGGTAAAAAACAAGCTAAAGAAGGCCGCGGATATCGCTATAATCCAAACCTAATTGATTATATACCTAAATCAAATAATAATAAAGCATAAAATGTTTATTACTGGTATATAGCTATAAACATTTATATTTAAAGAGGTGATATGAAAGATGATGTATTAGTGATTAAAGGAGCTCGCGAAAATAATTTAAAAAATATTGATTTAACAATCCCAAAAAACAAGTTAATAGTTTTTACAGGTCTCAGTGGAAGTGGAAAAAGTTCTCTTGCTTTTAATACCATCTACGAAGAAGGTCGCAGACGATATGTTGATTCGCTAAGTTCATATTCTAGAATGTTTTTAGGTGGAACAAAAAAACCTGATGTGGATAAAATCGAAGGACTTAGTCCTGCTATTTCAATTGAACAAAAAACTGTTCATAATAATCCACGTTCAACTGTTGGGACTGTAACTGAGTTATATGATTACTTTAGATTACTTTTTGCAAGGATTGGTAAGGTTTTTTGTCCAAATCATAACATTGAAATAAGTTCACAAACTTCAAAAGATATTCTTGATCAAATTTTTTTAAATAATCAAGATCAAAAAATTGCAATATATGCTCCATTGGTTGAAGGTGAAAAAGGAAGCCATCAAAACCTACTTGAAAAACTTAAAAATGATGGTTACACACGGGTAAAAATTGATGGAGATATGTATTTACTTGAAGATGAAATTAAACTAAATAAAAATAATAAACATAACATCGATTTAGTTATCACTAGAGCAATTGAAGTAAGTGAGCAAAAGTATAATGAAATTTCAGAAGCAATTAATATTGCTACTGAAAAATCAGGTGGGATAGTTAGAATAGAGAATTTAACTACTAAACAAGTAAATATTTATTCAAAGTTATATGCATGTATTTATAAGGATTTTTCAGTTCCAAAAATAGAACCAAGAATGTTTTCGTTCAATGCTCCATATGGGATGTGTGAAAATTGTAAGGGATTAGGTTTAGAATTTAAAGCAGATATCGATGTGTTAATCTCTGAGCAATGAAGAACAATCGAACAAGGGGCAATTAAATATTTTGCTAATACTGTAAATACTCAAAATCTTGAATGACAAGAATATGATGCAATGTTAGAATATTATCATATTCCTAAAAATTTACCAATTGATGAGATGAACGATGAGCAAATGAAGCGAATTTTATACGGTTCGCAAAATGATGAAATAGATTATGTATTGATTTCATCATCAGGGAATAAATATCGCCGTCGCGATAAAATTGCAGGAATTATAACCTTAATTGAAAATCATTATTACAATACAACTTCTGAAAATCGTCGTGATTATTTAAAAAAATATATGGGAACCTTTGCTTGTTCATTATGTAAAGGAGCCCGTTTAAATCAGCATGCATTAGCAGTAAAAATAGATAAGTTGAATATTTTTGATTATATAAAAATGTCAATTGAAAAATTGCTTGAAAAAATCGAAGAAGTACAATTAAAACTTAGTGAGCATCAACTTTCAATTTCGAATCTAATTTTTAAAGAAATTATCGATCGATTATCATTTTTAAAGAATGTAGGTTTAGAATATTTAACCCTTGACCGTAGCGCAGAAAGTTTGTCAGGAGGTGAAGCACAACGGATTCGTTTAGCTACCCAAATCGGATCAAATTTATCAGGAGTTTTATATGTTTTAGATGAACCTTCAATTGGATTGCACCAAAAAGATAATCAAAAACTAATTCAAACATTGAAAAATATGGTTGATTTAGGTAACACTTTAATAGTTGTTGAACACGATGAAGAAACCATCTTTGCTGCTGATTATATAGTTGATATTGGCCCGCAAGCCGGTGAACATGGTGGAAAAATAGTAGCTTTTGGTGATTTAGAAAATATTATTAATTCTCCTGAATCAATTACTGGTAAATATTTATCAGGTGAATATCAAATCAAAATACCTAAAAAGCGTCGACCTGGTAATCAAAATTTTATTGAAATCAAAGGTGCTCGTGAGAACAATCTAAAAAATATTGATGTTAAAATTCCTCTTGGGATGCTAGTAGGAATAACAGGTGTATCAGGCAGCGGAAAAAGTACATTAGTTAATGATATTTTAGTTGCAGGAATTCAACATATGCGAGGTTTAACCGAAGGAAGTGCGCAACGAAAAGCGAAGTTTGATACCATTAAAGGACTTATTAATATTGATAAAGTTGTACCTATTTCACAAAGCCCGATTGGACGAACTCCTAGATCTAATCCTGCTACATACACAGGTGTTTTTGATGACATCCGAGATGTATTTGCTAATGTTGCAGAAGCTCGTGCTAGAGGTTATAATAAAGGAACTTTTAGTTTCAATACCAATGGGGGTCGCTGCGAAAAATGTTCTGGTGATGGTTATTTGAAAATAGAAATGCATTTTTTACCAGATGTTTACATCCCTTGTGACCAATGTGATGCCAAACGCTACAACCGTGAAACACTTGAAATCAAATACCGTGATAAAAATATTAATGATATTTTAGAAATGAGTGTGGAAGCAGCTTTCGAATTTTTCAAAAATCATAAAAAAATCAGCGAAAAACTTCAATTTTTATTAGATGTTGGATTAGGTTATATCAAACTTGGGCAAATGTCTACAACTTTATCAGGTGGAGAAGCACAAAGAGTTAAATTAGCAACCTATTTACAGCGCAAACCTACAGGTAAAACATTATATGTTTTAGATGAACCCACAACTGGATTACACATTCATGATGTTAAGAAATTAATTGAAATTTTAGATCACATTGTTGATAAAGGTGATTCAGTAATTGTGATTGAGCATAATTTAGATGTGATTAAAAACTGTGATTATTTAATTGATTTAGGTCCTGACGGTGGTATTAAAGGTGGTAGAATAGTTGCATCTGGAAGTCCTGAAGAAGTTGCTAAATGACATATTGGATACACAGCTGAATTTTTATCCAAAATTTTATAATTTCTTTATAATTAATTAATATGAATCGTAAAAATATCAGTGTTAGACATATTGTGAACTTCTTTAATTTAAAACTTTTAAATAATGATTTAAATAAAGTTAATTGAGGATGTGTGTATCGGCCTGCAATAAAACAAGTTGGTCTGGAATTAACCGAACATATCGGAAATAGTGATTTATCAGGAAATATAATTTCATGAGGAACCACCGAATCTATATGATTTCAAAGCATCGGGAGAGTAGCAGCATTGCGAGCAATTGAACATGTGTTTTTAGGTAATCCACCATTGGTGCTGCTTTCAAGACGCATTTCTAAACCTGCTTTAAGTTGGATTCAATTAATGGCTGATAAATATGGTGTACCAGTTTGCTTGACTCCGATGTCTTCATCTTATATAGCAACCAATATCGGGTCTTATTTAAACAACCATTTTGCAGATGAAAAATTAGTACATGGTTGTTTAGTTTTAGTAGGTGGTACTGGTGTTTTGATAACAGGTGTATCAGGGATAGGAAAATCTGAAGCAGCCTTAGAGTTAGTGCAAAAAGGTCATGTTTTAATTAGTGATGATTCAGTTTTAATCAAAGATAATGGAAATTTATTTATCGGTAAATCACCAAAAATAACTCAAAATATGTTAGAAGTACGTGGAATTGGTATAATTGATGTAAAATATACATACGGAATTCGAGCTGTAGCACCATCATCGATTATCAATTTAGTTGTTGAATTGGTTCGTACTGAAAAACAAAATGAGTTAGATCGCATTGGAGTCGATTTTCTTAAATACCCAATTTTAGGTCGTAGCATTAAGAAAATACAAGTTCCAATCAAAGAAGGGGGTTCAGCTGCTTCATTAATTGAAGCTGCTGTCAGTGCCTATTTATCGCGTCACGATGGACTTGATATCTTGAAAGAAATAGAAAAAAGGAGGTTAGAACTAGATGACTAGTATTCCGATATGAGTACCTGAAACAGCAAAGCACGAAGGGATACCAGATGCACCTTTATTTAGTATTGGTTCATTTAGCGTGCAGGTATATTCATTAATGATTATGCTCGGTTATTTAGCATCCATTTTAACAATCATTTATTTTTGAAAACGAGAGAAGTTAAATATGGATAAACTCTTTGTGTTAATCATTATTACCATCCCACTTGGGATTTTAGGTTCACGTCTTGGATATATAATCGAGCAACTTATTTATCAAGATGAACCATTTAAAGGTTCAGCTTGGTATAAAATCTGAGAGGGTGGATTAAGTATTCAAGGTGGACTTGTAGTAACGATTTTAGTAGATTTATTTTATGTTTATACACAACGCAAACACTTAGATATTCGAAAAGCTGCATCAATAATTATTCCTACCATCTTAATAGGTCAATTTATTGGTCGTTGGGGTAACTATGCAAACCATGAAGTTTATGGAAAAATCGATTGAAGCGGACAAAGTTCATTAATCTTTGGTAAAACCTTTGCACAAAATATGTATATCTCAGATGCTTTAACTAATTCAATGGGATTAAACGGAGCATATCGTTATCCATTATTCTTATATGAAGGATTAGCAAACTTAGTTGGATATATTTTAATTGTATGAGTAATAAACTTCTTTGGTATCTTTAAACCTGGAAGCAGCATTGGTTTATACTTAATTTGATACGGACTGCTACGTATGGCGATGGAACCACTGCGTGAAGAAGCATATGGATTATATCAATATGTTGCGATAGCATTTGTTGTTGTCGGTGTATTAGTATTTATTTACTATCAAATGTGAGCTAAAGTTAAATATAAAGTAGAATACAGACATAAAGTGTTTAAATTCTATCAATATCAAGATCAAAATGCTTACTTTCAATATGTTGATGCTACATCAATAACACATATGTTTAAAAAAGCATATTCTTATATATGATTTAAATAAGTTGAATTAAATAAGGAGTTATTATGGAAAAAGAAATTTATGATTTAGTTATTATTGGAGCAGGACCTGCTGGTTTAAATGCAGCATTATATGCTTCACGTGCAGAATTAAAAACAATTTTTATTGAAAAAGGCGCACCTGGTGGAAAATTAGTGGTAACAAATAAAGTGGAAAATTGACTTGGAACCGAAATGACTGAAGGGTGACAACTTGCAACACATTTTTTAGAACATGCTAAAAAATTTGGTGCAAAATATCAATATGGTGAAGTTGAAGAACTGATTAACCATTCGGATTATGAAAAAGAAGTTAAATTAACAAACGGGAAATCAGTATTTGGTCGCACTGTATTGATAGCAACCGGAATGAAAAACCGCGAACCAAACTTTATTAAAAACTTTCAAGAATTTTTAAACCGCGGAGTTAGTTATTGTGCAATTTGTGATGGTCCACTTTATAAAGGATTTCCATCATTGGTGCTTGGTGCAGGTAATTCAGCAGTTGAAGAAGGAACTTATTTAACCAATATTGCTTCACATGTACATATTGTAATCAAAGATGCAGATTTCACAGCAGAAAAAAGATTAGTTGATGAATTACTTGCTAAGCCAAATGTTACTGTTTATCGTGAATCACAAATTAAAGAATTACAAGGACATGATTCGTTAGAATCTGCTGTTATTGTAGATAAAAACGGAAATGAAACAACTATTTCAATTGGATCATTTTTCCCTTACATTGGAATGGTTCCTACCACAACATTTGCTAAAAACCTCAATATTTTAGATAAAAATGGATTTATTGAAACCGATGAATTTATGCAAACTCGAATTAAAGGAATTTTTGCTGCAGGTGACATCCGAACTAAAGATATTCGTCAAATTATCACAGCTGCCTCAGATGGAGCAATTGCTGCTAAAAAAATATCAGATTATATTAATTTTAAGTAAGAAAAATAAAGGATGCTAATTGCATCCTTTATTTTTGATCAATTATTTATCTGCTAAGCGAACCGAATCTAAATCAACTGTTACTTCAGATTTTTTACCATAACTTTCAATCAACAAAGTCACTTCTTTATTTTTATGATCAATCGCTATTACTTCTGCAACATAACCAGTATATGGACCTTCAATAACTTCAACAAAATTATGTTCTTCTAAACCGAAATTGTATTCACCTGAATCAAAACGTCGTTGTGCTTCTTTTTCTTTTTTATGCATTTTAGTAATTTCAAGATTAGATACTGGAGTAGGTTTTGCTCCCTTACCAGAAGAACCAACCAATCCAGTAACATATTGAGTGTTACGCACCAAGAATCAAGCTTTATCAGACATATGCATATGAGCAAAAATATAACCTGGATATAAATTTACATATTTAACCTTAAATTCATTACCTTCTAATTTCTTTTGATGTTCTTTAGAAGTTAGTGTTGGACGTTGAAAGATTTTAAATGCTCCTTGTGGTGTTGCGGTTAAATCAAAATCATGTAATAAATCTTCAGCAACTATTCGGTTATTTAATGATTCGATAACTTGTTGTTCTTTACCTCTAACGGTAGAAATCATATATCATTTCAAATTACTCATAAGCCTCCTAAATGTTTCATAATTTGAATAAATGTGTAAAGCCAAATGATAAGGCTGTTACAAAAATAGTGAATATTACAGTAAAAATTAAAATTTTTACAAAGTTAATTGAATTTGTTTTTGCATCGGGTCATCTAACACGTCTAACCTCTTTAACTAGCTTGCGCATCCAAAAACGTTTTTTTCGCTTCGGTTTAACGATATGTTCGTTTTCTTGTGACATTTAAACCTCTTCTTTATGTATTGTATGTTTGTGACAATGGATACAATGTTTTTTAACAGTTAAGCGTTCAGTTTTACCTAAACTCTTATTAGTTGTGTAATTTTTACGACGACATTCACTACAAGACATTGCTACTTTATGATTAGTCTTCATATTTATTAATTCTACCATATTATTTAAAATTTGCTATAAATCAAGCAAACAAAACAATTTAAGATTTTTATAATTCTTATGTAAAATTTCATTTTTTCTTTATAATACTATAAGAATTTAGTATAATACAGAAAAATACACAAAAAAGGAATAAAATGGATAAAAAAATTGTTGCTTTTGCAAGCGATCATGCCGGTTATAAACTTAAAGAAGAACTTAAAAATTATGTTGAATCTTTAGGTTATAAAGTAGTTGATTTAGGACCAAACACTGATGCAGTTCCAAGTTCATATGCGACTCAAGGACATAAATTAGCTGAATATATGGATAAAGAAGATCCTGCATTTGGTATCGGGGTATGTGGTACAGGTTTAGGAATTTCATATGCACTAAATCGTCATAAACACATTCGAGCTGCTAGAGTTACTTCGTTAGAAGATGCTCATTTAGCAAAATTACACAATAATGCCAATGTTTTAGCATTCGGAGGACGTCAAATTGCTCCAGAAAATGCTAAAAAAATGGTTGATGAGTATTTAAAAACAAATTATGAAGGTGGTAGACACCAATCAAGAATAGAGGAGTTAGATAAATAATGGCAGACAAGTTAGTTGAGAAAAAAGACTTAAAACCTACCTGACATATCACATTAGATAAAGAGAAAGGTAAATGAAGAGTATCACGTGAAGGTTCAGAACGTGCTACTATTACATTTGATACTCAAAAAGAAGCAATTCCATATGCTCGTGATTTAGCTAAAAAACATAACGGTACATACTATGTACACGGAGAAAATGGAAAAATCCGTGCTGGAAAAGGTTATAAACCAGAATAAAAATATACGCAATATTGATTGATATTGCGTATTTCATTAAATTATGAAAACAGGGATTTTTAGTAAAAGATTTTTTATCTTTATAGCTCAATTTATTTTTCTTTTTGCTTTATTAGCAGGGATAGCAAGTCTGTTATTTTTGATTAATACTAACTATATTTACTTATTTTTGACAATAGCTTATTTTGTTAATACTTTTTTTGTGTTTTTTATTGGTTTACAACGACGCAATTTTGAAGCAAAATTAGGTTGATTATATATCTTAATTTTATTCCCGGTTGTAGGACATGCTCTTTTCTTTGGTTTTGGTTGAATTTCACGAAACAGAAGTGAAATCAAACTAAAAAATGATCCTAGATATAAAATTAATACATACGAATCGCTCGGATTAACTAGCACACATGAATGTTATGATGCAAATTTAAAGGCTGTTGCTCGCATTAATGATACCAAGACCAAAAGTTCCCAATACCATTTTTATAACGAAGGTTATCGGTTTTATAAAACATTATTTGAAGCAATAAAAAATGCTCAAAAATCAGTATTTATTATTTCATATATAATCAAAAAAAGCGAAATTTCAAAAGAGTTTTTAGATCTTATTAAACAAAAACACTCACAAGGTATCGAAATAAGATGATTAATTGATTTTTTTGGTGCATATCATTCTCAAAAAAAACAAATAAAGAAATTAATTAAGTTAGGTATTAAAATTATTTATATTGGTAAAATTTATTATCCATTTATTAATGCCGCAAGTTTTAACCGCAACCATCAAAAATTTATTATTATAGATTCACAAATAGTGTTTTCTGGCGGAAATAATATTTCTGATGAATATGCTTCATTATCAAAAAAATATGGGCACTGAATTGATGTTAATTATAAAATAACAGGTGAATATGTTAATGTTTATATCTTGCTTTTTTTAAAACTTTGACATATTTTTGCTAAAGAAGAACTAAAACCTACTCAATATTTGTCATCAATTTGCGATGATGACCATCGCAATCATTCTGTTTTAGTTGCTGAATCACCAAGTTTTCCACATTCTGTTTCCGAATTTACTTGATTAAAGTTATTTGCTAATGCTAAAGAAAGTATTAAAATTGCATCACCATATTTTTCAGCATCCGATGCTTTGTATCGACAATTTTTATTATGTTTAAAAAGTGGGGTAGAAATAACTGTGTACTTTCCAGGCTTACCAGATAAGAAAATAGTGCATCAAATTGGATTATGACAACTTAAAAAACTTATTAAACACGGGTTAAAGGTAAAAATATATAATGACCATTTTATGCATTCTAAAATCGGTATCATTGATTCACAAATTGCTTGAGCAGGTAGTGCTAATTTAGATAGTCGTAGTATGAATTCGCAGTATGAAACAATGGATATTATTTATGGAGATGCAGTTGCGCAAGTTAATGATATTTTTGATGAATATGATAAATATTGCAGTGATTTAACAGATAATCCAAAGTTAAATAAAGATTACAACATCTTTGAAAAATTCTTTTTTTCTTGAATGAAATTATTAATATAAGGAGTATATGAGGTTAAGATTTGATAAAAATGCACAAGGTAAATTAAATGAATCTATTTATTATCTAAAAGAATTTCCGATACAATTAAATCACACTGATGTTATTGAAATAGGTGCAGGTAAGGGTGAAATGATAACAGCCCTTGCAAAGCAAAATCCTGATATCAAATATTATGCTCTTGAAAAATATGCAACTGTTGCAGTTAAAATTCTCAAAAAAATTGAAGAACTTAATTTGACTAACTTATTTATTATAACTGCTGATGCGATTAAAATAAATGAAATATTCAAAGGAACTTGTGATAAAATTTGACTTACCTTCAGTGATCCATGACCTAAGAATGCACATTTTAAAAGACGACTAACATATAAAACATTTTTAGATACATATAAGCAATTATTAGGACAAGGTGGAAAGTTATGATTTAAGACAGATAATGACAAACTTTTTGAATTTTCACTTGATTCGTTAATACAAAATAACTGAAAAATAATTTATCAAACTAATGATTTACATAAATCAGAATATAATAATCAAAATATTAAAACAGGTTATGAAATTAAATGAAGTCAAAAAGACAAGAATATAAATTTTTTAATAGCAAAACCAAAATAAAATCGTCAAAAGACGATTTTATTTTTGTATTTCCATTTGTGCTTTTGCTAAAACAGCCGATGTATTATCTGGTGTAATGCTTGCTCTAAATTCTGTTTCTAATTGGTTTTGTTTATTAACATCCTTGATTTTAGGCAAGATTTGATAAAATTCTTCAATATTATCAATGCTATTTCAAGCATCCACTAATTGTTTAGTGTTTTGTGTTTGGACAATTAATGAAATATTATAATTAGTAAATTTATCTAATCGTGGTTTCAATGCTTGTTTTAAAATTTCACGAAATTGTTGATATAAAAAATCTAAATCATCAAATTGATTAGGATTATGATAATTAACATCTGCTTTTTGTAATAAATTTTTCACTTGCTGATCTGCTAAACCAGGTAATTTAACAGAATTTATATAAGATTCAAGTGTTGAATATTTATATTCATAATATTTTCTATCACTTGCTCCTGTATTTAAAACTGCAATTGATAAACCAAAAGCACCAGCAGTAACAGTTGTTGCAAGAGCAGAAAATCAAAATAACTTTCTTTTAGTTTTTACTTCCATTTTACCCCTTTGTTTATTTTGTAATTATACTAATTTTTGTCATATTTTTAAATTATTTACATAATATTCACATTTTTTGTTCCTTATTAGTAACTTTTTTTTAAAAAATAATATAAAAATTATGTATAAACAAATTGATTCAAGAGATTGTTCGTTATATGTATTTATACATCTAGCAAATAAATACTATAACGAACAATATGATATAAACCAATTAAAGTTAAATGTTAGTTATGATGAAGAAGGTATAAGTCTATTTCATTTTCAAAAAACTTTATCACAATACCAATATCAGTTACAAAGTTTTAAATGTAGTGTAAAAGATTTTGAAAAACTTGATGTTGATGAATATCCACTTGCTGCAATAATCTTAAATCAAAATATGCAACATATGGTGCTAATTGAAGAAGTGCAAGGAAATAAATTGTTAATCTATGATCCAAAACAAGGAAGAATAAAACAAGATAAAAATATTTTTTTAAAGTTATATCGAGGAATATTGGTCAAAATAAGTAAAGATAAAGCAGCACAAAAACAAATAATAAAAAAGTATAGAAATACTTATTTCGGTGGTTTAAGTATTTCCATAAAGTTGATTTTTATGTATTTGCTGCAAATAATTATTTCACTTATTACACCATTAACAACAAAATATATTTTTGAAAATATAATTCCATTTCATCTTAAAAAGGAATTATGATTAATGAATGGATTTTTTATTATTTTATTTGTAATTATTAGTTTAATTCAAATAATGATCACGAGAATCTTTGAAAATAAAGTATTGACTAGTTATTCAAAAGAATTCAATAATTTATTGAAATCTTGAAGTCATCAAAATATTAAAATTATTAATCAATTAGGTGAAATAGAGATAAAAAATCGCATCAGTTCTTTAATGAATTACTTAATTCATAAAAAGACTTTTTTGTCTAAGGTTTTTGTAAACATAATCAGTTTTATCATCTCATTGATTATTATTTTTGCTATAAATAAAAAATTGTTATTTATTGTAGGTGCTTTTGGAATAATTACAAGTGTTTTTGCTAGCATTTATATGTTTTGGTATTTTAAAAACAAAAATCAAATTGTTGCTCAAAGTATTCTGACCGATAAACAAATCAATAATTATATTAATATTTTAAAAGATAATTTTGATTATACATTTGCAAATTTATATCAAAAGAATTTATTGAATGATTATGCAGCATATATACAAGAAAATTCTAATTTTAATTTACAGATGCAAAATTTTAATCATTTTGAATTGTTTTTAGATGTTTTTTATCCATTTTGCATCCTAATTTATGGAACATTTCAAATATGATCGCAGAATTTGAAAGTATATGAACTGTTATTTTTTATCACAGCATCAAATTTGTTTATCAGACCTCTTAAATTTATTCCACAAGCACTTCAGATGTCAAAGGATTATAAGATTAGCAAAACTATGCTTAATATTTTTAGCACTGGTAAACCTGCAAATTCAAATCTTTTAGAGAATATCAATTCGATTGATAAAATACATCTATCATATGTATCCTTTTCATATAATAGCAATCCTAATTACAAAGTTGTTAATATTCCAAGGCTCATAATTGATCAAAAACATATCATCAAAGGTGATAATGGTAGTGGCAAAACTACATTATGCAACATCATTAGTGGTAAATATCAAATTGATTATGGGGAAATCTTAATCAATGATCAAAAAATAAATTTACACAATAACCAAATACGTGAAAAAATTTATTATGTAGGGGATAAAAATCAAAAATTAGATATGTCTATATCTGAATATTTAATGATATCTGATTCTTTTGGTTTCAATGATACCATTAATAGATTTAGGCTATATCCTATTTTAAAAAAAGCAAATTTGGATGATATAGAAAATATAAATATCAATTCCTTATCAAGTGGACAAATGCAAATAATCAAGTTGTTAAGAATTTTTATTTTAGATTACGATGTAGTTTTACTTGATGAAGCGTTTGAATCGATTTCACAAGAGATTTTTTTGATGGTCCAAAAACCACTTCGATATATTTTGAAAAACAAAAAAGTAGTAGAAATTTCACATAATAATAAATATCTTTTTGCTGATTCGCGAGTAATTAATCTTGAAAAAGTACAAAATTAGTTTTTTAGAATATTTACTACTTTTTTCATTGTTAGCATTGTTTGCGATGTTTATTTATTTGATTATGTATCAGTCGATTAATAAATATCAGCAGGTGATAATTAAACAAAATAATAATGAGTTGATTTTAAGAAATATAACTTACGATAAATTAGCATTAAAAAACTATCAAATTGACTTTAATTTTGAAGATAAATTGCATCAATATCAAATTAATATTGATGCAATAAATGAAAATGAAGAAATTATTATCAAAAATTCAGATTTATCAATGTTTTTAAAACAAAAAAACCTTGAATTTATCCCAGTTCGTTTAATTGAATCAAAAGAATTAATTTATAAATATATTTATAACTGATTTATACATTTATTTAACTAATTTTATATAATTATGCTATGTTTAAATATAACCTGCAAATCAACCTTTCTAATCAACCTAAAAATACTGATATTTTTATCAATCAAATGTATGATATTTTAAATAATTTTGCTAATTATTTTAAAATTGATAAAAATAAGCAAATTATTTTAGATGTAAGCTTTGTTTCAAAAAATAAAATTAAACAACTTAATTCAGAGTATCGTAATAAAGATTATGTAACCGATATTCTTTCATTTAGTTTTCAAGAAAATAATTTATATGACAAACTACCGATTTATTTTTTAGGTGAGCTAGTAATATGTTGACATAAAATGAAGATGCAAGCAAAAGAGTTTAATCATTCACTTAAACGTGAATTTTGTTATTTATTTACACATGGATTGGTACATTTGCAAGGTTATGATCATTTAAATGAAAGTCAAAAACAACAAATGGATAGTATTGTAGATATAATTTTTAATCCATTAAAAATCACAAGGGGATAAAATGAAAATAAATGTTGAAGAATTAAAAGAATTATTAAAATATTCATATTGTCCATATTCAAAATTTGCAGTTGCAGCAATTGCAATTGATGAAAATGGAAATCAATACAAAGGTGTTAATGTAGAAAATGCTGCATATCCATCTGGTTTATGTGCCGAAAGAAGTGCCTTGTTTGGTTCGGTAGCTTATGGTGGAAGAGTTGGAAAATTCAAGGAAATACATATTATTTCTTCAGGAAAATCAGAAGTAAGCCCGTGTGCAGGATGTAGGCAAGTAATGACAGAATTTATGCCTGATGATGCATTGATTTATCAATATAGCAATGATGCTAGCAAAGTTCGTATTAATAAATTGATCGAACTTTGTCCATATCCCATTCATTCGGAGAATATTAAATAATGAAAATTTGTTTTGCAAGCATTCTTGGTAGACCTAATGTTGGAAAAAGCAGTTTATTAAATGCTATTATCGGTTACAATGTTGCAATTGTTACAGATACTGCTCAAACTACTCGAGATCAAATAACAGGTATTTATAACGATGATAATTACCAAATTATTTTTACTGATACACCCGGAATCCATAGACCTGAAAATAAGTTAGGACAAGCTTTAAATAAAAATGCTTATGAAGCAACTAAAGATGTTGATGTTTTGTTGTTTTTAAGTCCTGCTGATGAGAATCTCGGTAATGGTGATAAAATGATTTTAGAAAAAATACAGAATGTAAAACACAAAATTGCTGTAATTTCTAAAATTGATAAAATTCAAGGTAAACCTGAACTTTTACAACAAAAAATGCAGCAATTACTTGCGTATAATTTTGAACATATTATTTCAACAAACATCAATAATGATAAATCTATTAATGCATTAATAGATTTAATTAAAACATATGCTTATGATGGACAAGCACAATATGATAGCGAATATATCACAGATAAATCGATGCGATTTATTGCTAAAGAAATTATTCGTGAATCAGCAATTAATTTATTATATGAAGAATTACCACATTCAATTGCTGTTGAAATCTTGGAATTCGATGAATCTGATCCTCAAAAAATAATAATCGATGCAGTTATTTATGTTAAAAAAGATTCACAAAAAGGAATGTTAATAGGAAAAAATGCCGAAAAAATTAAAGCAATAGGAAAATCGGCACGTATCAAAATCGCACATCAATTTGGATTACCCACAACCTTATCATTGAAAGTTAAGGTTGCTAAAAAGTGAAATGATGATTTAAATTTATTGGGTAAATTTGGTTATAAATAGTTGTTTAACACTTTGATAAAAGTGTTAAACATTTTTTGTTCAAAATTTTAATAATTTTAGTTTTTTATTGGTTTTTATTTTATATACATACAAAAAAATTTAATAATAATGTGTATATTTAAAACTTAAATAAGTAAAAATATAAATAGTATTAAACTTTTTTACCTTATTTATAGACAGAAATGTTTTAACTTACATATTTCAATGATTTTAAAAGTAGTAACGAATTAATAGCATAATGTAAGCAAAAAAAAAAAAAAAACATTTATAATTTCTTTGTATATCTTTAAAAAGATAAAAACATACATTTGTATGTTAATAAAAGTTTAAAGTTATACCTAATTATTACTTTATTGAGGTGAAATGAAAATCAAAAGAAAATTAAAATTATTTCTTGGTGCTAGTGGTAGTTTAGGACTACTTGCTGGTGTTGCTGCTGCTTCAGCAGGAACACCTACACAAGGACAAAGTCAGACTGCTTCAACAACATCAAGTGTTTCTGACCAACAAGGACAGACAACCACATATAAAATTACTCCATATGTGCATTCTATTTCATATTCAACAGATACAACTAATAGTCAAAAACGAACTTTTTTAGTTACTAGAGAAGTCAATTTAGTATTTGAAAATGGAATCGATTCTGTTACTAGAGCAAAATATGAAACAATTTTTAAAGATAAAGGATTAAAATATTCTGTTTCTAGAAGGTTTGTTAAAGGTAAAACAAATATTTTAGTAGGGATTCATGGAGATTCAGATGTTTTAGTTGATAATAAATTATCAGATTTATCAAATAATCTACCTTATGGAGATAATTTATGACTTCAAACTGATGCATATTGAATTTCAACTTTAAAAGATGGATATGTTTCTGTTTTAGCAAAAAATACTAATGCTGCTTTTTATGCTGCAACTACCTTAGCAGAAGTCTTTAAACAACTTAATGGTTATGAAATTGAAAAATTTACCATTAAAGACTATGCAGATATAAAAATGCGTGGAACATTAGATGATTTCAAAGAATCACAGTGATCACAACAAGATCGTCTTGATTATTTTGCGTGAGCATCTAAATATAAATTAAATACATATTTATATGCTGCTAGTGACGACTTAAAACATAGTAGTCAATGAAAATTATTATATACACCAGGTGAGCTTGCTAATATCAAAGAATTAGCAACAACTGGAGAATCTACTAAAGTAAGATTTGTATATACAATTAATCCATTTAACCAAGGTGACTTTACAGCAGATACATATAATTCAGATTTAGCAAGTTTAGAAAGTAAAATTTGACAACTTGCAACAGCTGGTATTAAACGTATTGCGCTATATGCAAGCAATGATGTGAATTTAAATACTAAAATCTTAAATGATTTAACATCTTGAATTAAAGAAAAAGTCGTTACTGCTTTTTCAGATTTTGATGCATCAACTTTATTTTTAGTATCTAATACCGAATACCAAGATTATTACAATTTATTACCAAAAGAAATTGAGATTGTAAAATTACCTAAACCTAATGCAGCAGAAGTTGCATCAAATGTAAGTGACTTTGTAAATAAAGCAAATCGTGGAGTTAGTTTATTATTAAATTGACCGACAACACAAAAATATGAAGATCAAGGAAATATGGTTTTAGGTGGTTTATCAACATATCTACCATCTATTACAAATAATCAATCTTTAACTAAAGGATTAGATGGAATTATTGTAAAACCAATGCAAGCCAAACTTGCTTCTCGCATCGTATTATTTGAAACAGCAAATTATGGATGAAAGGTATGACAATCATCTAACGATGCTTGAGTACAATCATTTAATTATCTTTTAAATGATTCAGATTTAGAGAGCAAAGATGCACAAGCGTTACGTACCATTGCATTAAGATTATTTGATAATCCTTATTCAGCAACAAACACTGTTGCTAATACCGATTCAGTTGCTTTAGAAAGTCATGCTAATAAGTTTAAACAAACATATAATACTAAAGCATTTAATTTATATGATGTATATACATTACAAGATGATTTAACTAATTTAACTGATGCTGTGGATTTATTAAAAATCTCAACAGCAACAAAAACCAAAGCATTCTTTTCAGAAATTAAACCTTGAGCAAATATGCTTAAAGATTTATCAACAGCAGCAAATCATCTAATTGATGCAGCTGTTGATATTAAAGCAAATAAATATGATGATGCACTTAATGCATTCACATTAGGGGTAAATTTATATAAGAGTGCCATTGAATCACATCAGTATAACTACGATGGTGTAGCAGTCGATGTAAATGCTGGAAACAAGGTTCTTAAACCCTTTATTCAATGACTTATCCCAGTTGTAAATCATGAATTACACAAGAGTCTTGGAGATGTTCCGAGAAATCAAGAAGTGATCACAAACTTACAAAACAAAGATTCTAAATCTGATGTAAAATGAGTTTTACAAAAAAATAACCAAAGAGTTTTAATTTATGGAAATCAAACAGGTTCAATGCCACCCGATAACAAAAATAAATACTTTGGAACATTATTTGATAAACCAATTCAATTCAGAGAACTTTGATTAAGATATGCAGGATATGAAAATAATAATGTCAAGGATCACTTTGATAATGCTAAAATTCAAGTACTCTATGCAGATGATGTAGATTATGCATCAGATTTGGATGTTACTACATATACTGCAGAGAAAAGACAAAATACACAAGAACGAAATACACATATAATTGATTTAACAAAAAAAAAAATCAAAGAATCTTCGTGACATGATATTGATGGTGAAAATGCATCCGTTGCCACGGTAACCGGAATCCAATCATCAGTTCGTAAGGTAATTAAGCTTACTAAACCAATCGATGATGTAATTGGTGTAAGAATTAAGAATGTTAGCAACACTACTAATAATGATGAATTTAGACTTTTAGAATTCTTAGTAAATCCACAAACAGATATAAATGATTTACAAAAACTAAATTATAATTTTTATAAAAATTCAACCGATAATCTTAGTGGTATAGATACTTCGAAGTTGAAATATCCTACTATTATAACTAAAACTGAATTAGAAAAATTAACTGATGACAATTTTTCTACCACAGTAACTTTTGGAATTACAAATGCAGCAGATTTAGATCAAATTATCTTTAAATTAGATAAATTATCAGAAGTTTCTGCTGTTGCTTTCCAACAAGATATAAGCGATACTAACAAAGGTTTCCCGCTAATCCAAGTTAAATATTATGATTCTGCCACATCTACTTGAAAGAATTTTGGTAAAGGTTATGATAATTATTATATTAAAGCACAAAGTGATGAAGATGCAAAAGCAGAATACTATGAAACATATGGATATGCAAAAACTCAATATATCTCACTTGTTTCTAGAGCAACAAACAGAGAACAAGGAAATAATCCATTAAAACTAGCAGGTTTACAAATATATGGACCTAATGAAGCTGTTGAAGGAGTGCATTATTATCCTTTTACAGTAATGAAATATACTTCCGATCAATCAATCAATGATATTGTTAATCCAGATTCAGATGCTGTTACTAAACTTACTACATCAGTTACAGCATCTGGTAGTTCAGGAACAAATAATGTTTCTAATAATAATAATAATAGCAATAATGTAGATTATTCTGGAGACTATGTTGATGTAAACTTTGATCGTCACAGTGCGATTAGTTCAATTCACTTTGTGCAAGGGGAAAACTTTTTAGATAAATATATCGTGCAAGGGTATGTTAATGATACTTTTACCATTTTATCAACTATTACTAATTCAACAGGTGATGATGTAATTAAAATTACTGATATTAATAAATATAATGGTATCCGTATTAAACCTACAACTGGATTTACAGCAAAACCATCATGAGATATTAAACATTTATTTATTACCCCACTTGAAAATCCGGTAACAACTGCTTATATATATCATTCTTATAATGTTAACACTGATAAATTATTATCATCATATAATAATGATACCTTTAAATTATTTGCCAAAGAAGGAAACACAGTATCAGTTAAAGTAAATGATAAAAGTGGTTTCGGATTAGATTTACAAAAGATTTATACTTTAAAAGATGTCAAATTTGCAAGTGCGCTTCCAGAATACCTTATTAGTCAAGCATCAACTGATGGTGTAACTTGATTTAATTTATATAATAGCACACAACTAACTGATAAGCCGGTTAGATACATTCGATTACAATACTCAAAAGACTTATATGATAATAGTGATTTTGGTTTAGGCGAAACTAAAACTGATACAACATCAAAAGATATTTACTTTAGTGGATTGACAGTAACAGTTAAAGACTTTGATCGTTTTGGTCGCATTGTAGATAGTGATTTAGAAGCTTCTAACATTGAAAATAACTATGGTGGTTTTGATGGTGATTTCGATACATCAACTAAATTTATCTCAACTCCAAAAGCAAATAACGAAGTTGTTTATGATTTAGGTTCTGATATTGATTTAACATCATTAAAAATCTATGCAAATAACAACTCATATAATTATCCAAGAGACTTAGAAGTATTAGTAGCTCAAACAAATGATAAAAATACCGTATGAAAATCATTATTTGAAATCGGAAACGATCCAAATAACTTAGAAGATATTTTAGCTCGCACCAATAGTGGAACTATTGATACCGAACATCCAAGATTTAAGTGATGAGGTGTTAATAATTTAACAGATACTAAAGCTAGATATGTAAAATTATTAATTAAAAAAGATTATCCAGTCGATCGTTTGTTAGAAATCAACGAAATCCAAGTTAATGGTGGAAAATATTATTCAAAAACTGATCCTAGATTCTCTGGAACTAATTATCAAGCTGCTTCGGTAGAACATGAACCTGCTGCAATGCTGGATGCTGATTATACTACCTATTGAGAGCCAAAAGAAGAAACTGGTGAGTTATATTATAACGTTGCTGATACCAACTGAAAAGATAAAAACTTAATGGTAGTTTCGACTGGACAACCATCAGATGCTATTGTCTATCAAATTACATATAATATATTAGATGGTAAATATGAATACAAAAGACTTGGAACCTTATTTAACAACATCGTAACATTTTCTTTATATAAACCTGAGGCCTATTTACAGGGTATAAACAGTGTAAACTTAGTTGGATTTAAAATTAAATGAAGTGGTAAAAAACCAAAAATTGTGCAATTTAACCCTTATGTAATTACCGGGGAAGTTGCAGATAAAACAGCAATTAATAAATTAAAATCATCTTATGAAAAACAAAATGATACTAATAATCGAACCGAAGAATCAAAGGATGCATATGTAAACGCTGAACATGCTCTTAAGCAATTAATTGATTCTAAGGATAAAGCTACTGAACCAGCAAAAAATACAAGAGCTAAACGTGCAGCAGACACAACTGATACGACAGATACTCAAAAAGATGCAAAAGCAGAAGAAAATATCCAAAGAGTTACAAGACAAGCTCTTAAGCGTTATGTTGATAAATATGTAGATGCTTTATACTTTCCAACCATTAAAGCAACTGCTAATGTGGATGCAGAAAAATATACTATAAAAATACCTGTTCCTTTTCCAACAGATGCTAAAGTTTCTTCAGCTACTTATCTGCAATATTTATTAAATGGTTATGTAAATCCTGCTTTATATACAAAAACTTCATATCAGCCATATCAAGATGCTGTTAATGAAGCTAAATTTGCATTAGCAAATCCAAATAATTTAACCACATCAGTTACAAATGCATTGATTGATCAACTTGAAAAAACTAAAAATAATTTAATTAAACTACCAACATTTAACAAGCAAATTGCTCAGTTAAATGTTGCAAAATTTGATTTATTAAATCCAATCGAATATCAATATCCAAGTTTCAATGATCTTAAAACTCATGTGGAATCAATTCGTTCAAAAGTTAATACTTCTAGTGATTCTACAACTGAAGATAATTACAAACAACTAAATGAACAATTTGATACTAAATATGCTGCATTAGAAGAATCTACTGTCGGTGCAAAAATTAAAGAATACGAAGCATATCGTGATGCTCATTCATATCCATTTAATGATAAATACCAATTAAAGTTCCCTGCTTTATCAAATCAGTTGTTAACTGAGGTGCAAAATGATGATAATATAGTATATTCACAATATATTACAGCTGATAAAGTGCAAGAAGCCTTAGATTCATTAAAAGCTGTTACTGAATCAGTTATTAATGAACGTAATTTAGCAATTGCAAAATACAAGTTATTATTATTAGATCCGATTTCTAATGATAATAATGTCTGAACCGATGCATCATATCGTGAATATCAAGCTGTTTTAGATCGCATTGCTTCTAATGTTTCTGGTTCTAAAATTGATTTATTATCACAAGCGCAAATTAACCAAGATGAAGCCAATCTTAAAGAGACTGCTAAAGCATTAGTTGTAAATTCTACAAACTTAGATGATGCAAAAACATTAGCAAAAGCATTAATTGCTAAATTAGATGATAAATCCAACTACTTAGCTCGTGTTGATGCAACTAATAACTCATCTGAACTTACTCGAATCATCGAACATCTTCAAGAAGAATATTCATTCCAAGAATGAAGTAAATACACCGATGCTGTAAATGCAGTAAACAAAGATTTACCAAAATTATTGCAAGAGTCTAAAAAAGCTGCTCTTGAAAATCTTTTAGCAAAAGCATTTACCAAAACCGATGTAGACAAAGTTGCAAGCCAACTTACAGCATTATTAGACAAACAAAATCAAGTAACTACATTGAACCAAGACATCGATACTTTAATCGCTGGATTAGCTTCACAAGCCTTAAAAAACACTTATTCTAACTCACTGACAGCATTAAATGCACAATACGATGCGATGGTAAATGGTTTACAAAGCATAGATAAGCTTGATAGCTTAGCACAACCTACTTTAGATGCTTTAGCTGTGCTAAAAGTTAAGGTAAATGATGCAAACCAAACTTCAAAAGCAATTTCTGAAGAAATTAAAGATTTAACACCAGATATTAAACAAAGTATTTTAGATGATGTTAATAATGCAACTAATAATGATTTATTAGCTAAAGAATTAACAATTGCACAAAAGCTAAGTTTCAATTATCTTTTAAATTTAGTTTCACAGCAAGCTGATCAAATCAAAGATGCTGCATCAAAAGAAAGTTTTAAGAACGAGTTAAAAGATGCAACCACAAAAGAACAGTTGTTGCAAATACGTAAAAAAATTGCTGACACCCAAGAACAAGCTGATAAAGAAGTTCAAAAACCTGCTCCTGAAAGCAAACCAGAGCAACCTACAACTCCACAAAAACCTAAAGATGAAAATCCAAAAGTTGTTACAACTTCAAATAACAAAGGTGCCATTGCAGCAATCGTTGTGTTATTAGTCTTAGCAGCAGCATTAGTTGCAGCATCAGTATTTGTATTTAAGAAAAAATCTAAGAAAATGGATAATTAAGGAGGTATATAATGAAGAAAGTTAAACTTAAAGCATTATTTTTTGGCGCTTCTACCGTAGCAACTGCTTGTGTAGCTGCTGCTACCAGCAATCAAAGTGAACAAACTGCTTCACACCAAGAATATGCTATTTTTCCAATGGTTCATAATATTTTGTATCAAAACAAAACTTCTTTGGTTAGTTATGATGTTAACTTAGTATATGAAAACGGAATCGATTCAGCAACTAAAAACCGTATCCAAGAAGCACTTGCTTTTAGACATATTACTTCAAGCGAATCTAGAAGTGTTGTGAGCGGAAAAACCAACATCCTTGTTGGTATCCAAGGTGATAGTGACAATTTAGTTGATAATGATATTAAAAAAATAGATTCAAGTGATGATTTTGCAGCAAGTAATTTTGCTAAAAATGATGCATATGTAATTAAAACTCAAGATAATTACATTTCATTATTAGCAAAAGATTCAGATGCAGCTTTCTTTGGTGCAACTACTTTATGACATATCTTCCAACAACTTGATGGATATAAAATAGAAGATTTTACCATTAAAGATTACGCTGATGTTAAAATCCGTGGATTTATGGACTCACACCGAGTTTTTGATGGTGCTGAACATAATCAAACCAAAGATGAAATGATTGATATTATGCGCTTTTCAAGCTACTATAAAATCAATACTTATATCTTTGAACCTGATAAAACACTAGCTGGAGCTTATGCTAATAACCAAAATCAAATAACTACTAAAGAAGGTGATTCAGATACAGATAAACAAACACAAAAAGCTTGAATGGTTCCACTCAATCAAGCACAACTGGATGAACTTACAGAATTAGCCAAAGTTTCAAAAGAAACTCATGTTAAATTTGTTTTTGCCTTAGATGCTTTATTAGATTTTACCAATGAAAATTATGATGCTAATTTAACACTTTTAAAAGCTAAATACTTACAAGCAATTAAAGCTGGTGTTCGTAAAATCGGATTAATGTCTATGGGTGAGCAATCACCTAAAACGGTGCAATTATTCACTGATTTAGTTGCTTGAATCAAGAGTTTAAAAAGCACCTATCCTGATTTAGATACTAATATTATCTTCGAAGGATATTTTGGTCGCTCATCTGCGATTACTCCGCGTTTACAAAAAAGTGCAACTACTAAAACACCAGGATTTATTTCATATTATGCATCGCTTCCATCAGAAGTGCAACCGTTGATTTTAGATGATGAATTTAATGATCACCAATACATTAATGAATACGATGTAGACAAATATACCCAAGATGGACAACAAATTAAACCGATCTTCTTTAAAGAATATCCAGATGATTTTGCTCGTGATGCAAATAAATTATATTTAAGAACTGCTGAAGAATTGCTTCGGCCAAATGCTCAAAATGGATATAACGGAGAATATACATCTGTTAATGTTGATCCAAGTAAATTTACCGGATTTATTTTATCAACTGGAAATAAAAAAGCAGAGTTTTCAAAATTTGGTTTCTTCGATTTGGCTAACATTACTTGAAAAATATTACCAGCAGGTGATGGTAGACAAATTGAAAAGGATCTGATATATCAAGCTTCGTTTCGTGCTATTGCTAATAACACTGCAATTGAAACACCAGAATCAATTGCTTTAAGAAGACTAGGAGCATACATTGCTCAAGATACTTATTCAGAAGCACTTTTTGCCGGAGATGGATTAACTCCTGCAGCATCTAATTTTTATAATGTTTTAAATAATGATAATAGCAACGGAACTAGCACTTATCATAAAAATGAAGCGCAAACTTATTTAACACAATTAAATTATATGTTTCCACAAATACAGATTTTAAAAGAAAATAAATCGCATTCTAAATTTATTGATACCATTTCCGAATTTATTTTAGCTGCTTCGGATTATTTTCAAGCACAAAAATACTTTGTGTTAACTTATATTGAAGCAAATAAATCTAATCCAGATGATGAAGAAATTGTTGATTATTATATAAAAGCGCAAAATTATTTTTTATCATATCAAAGTCGTAACTATTATTCAACTTCATTTAGGGATATTGGTATCGGATCACACTTTACCCGTAATCTTACTTCGTTATTAACACCACAGCTATTGGCAAAGGTAGAAAAACTACTTCCAACTGCTGCAGATCCGCAAAATAATGGAATGAGTATTATTACCGATTTAACTAGTCCAAATACCCAACAAAATATTCCTGGTTCAATATTTACTTTAAACAACCAACGACAATTTGTCTATACATTGGATGCAAATCGAACAAATAATAATCGTATCTTACCTAACAACTACTTTGGAGTTAAATTTGATAAACCAATCGATGTTAAAGATTTACAAATTAAATTTGGAACCAATAATTCTAATTCAGAAGAGTATTTCATTAAATTTAAAATTCAATATCATCTAGATACAGATAACAAAGATGTATGAAATGATTTACCTAAGGATGCTAATGCTCAATCAAGTAGTCAGGGTTCTGATTCAACTACTACAACAGATAACTCTTATACTTTAAGCACATCTACATTTTCAGCTTCAAATACTTTTAAAATTTCAGTAAACCAAAAAAATGTTCGTGCTATTCGTATGATTGATACTGAAACTGGAAGTGGTAGAAATAAATGATTCCGTATTTATGAATTTGTTGTTAATACCGATACAGCACCAAGGGTTGGAACAACTGCATTAGCCTTACAAAATGATGACCAAACCCTCGGAAGTGATTCTGCTAATAAACTAAACTTTACATCTGATAATGTTACTAATATAAATAAATCTATTTTTGATAATAGTGTTTCAATCAATAATTTTACTAATAATAAATTTATTCAATTTAAATTAGCTAATGCAGCTAATGTTTCATCGGTAGTTATCGACCAAGGAAAAAATGACTCATCAGTTAGTTATTTAAATAATGGTGTAATTGAATATTGAGATGCTAATGCTAAAGTATCTGGTTCTGAATCTACTACTGGTGCTTGAGTTAAATTTGGTAACTTAGTTCCATCACAAAGATACCAAATCATTCGTGGTAAGGCATTTGCACAATTTTTCAGATTACGTTCTACTGATACTTCATTTTCTGGACCATTATCATTAGTTTCAATCCATTTATTTGGACCTGGAAATCAATATTTATATACTGATAAAAACTCAAGTGATACAACTAATTTATTTACACAAGTTGTTGATAAGGATGAATTTGGATTATTTGTTGGTAAAACAACTGGTTCCGATGGTGCTTCATCAACTACATCAGTAAACTTAACAACAGATAAATATGTTGGCTTAGACTTAAAGCAAATGTATCAACTTAATACTATTAAGTTAAACGGACAAGATAGCATTCCCAATAATGTTTCATTAGAAACATCAAGAAATGGAATCGAATGATATCCATATACAGGAACTTTTAATGATAACAACAAGTTTGCAAGATACATTAGAATTAAAAAGGCTACAACTACAACAGGTGAAAATAATCAAGAACCAACCCTTTCTAGTTTAGATGTAAAAGTTGTAGATAGTAAAACATACGGAAGAATGATTGGTTCAAATGTGCAAACAATTAACGGTTGAGGTGAAGATACTCGTTATTCAGGTAATGCTATCGATGGTAATGTATCAACATATGATATTTATAATGGGTATCCATTTCAAAATGATTACATCATTTATGATTTAGGAAATACAGTAACCTTAAATTCATTAAAGATGTATGTAGATAAAGATACTTATAACTATCCAAGATTCTTTAAAATCCTAGTTTCTGATAAAAATACTAATACTGATTCGGATTGACATGAAATCTATAACAGTACACCAGCAGAAAGTAGCACTAATCCTACTTCATTATCAGAAGTTAAAGATCCACAATATATTCAAACTAACAATCTATCATATCCACAATTTAAAAATATTGTAAAACTAGATCCACAGCGTCCAAATTATAGATATTTTGATGCTGATAAAATTTCTGAACTAATTAACAAGAATGTTAGATATGTAAAAATAGTATTTACCAAGACACTTAATATACTTTTAGATAATAATAATCATAATTTATCTCGTGGAGTACAAATCAATGAAATTGTGGTAAATGATAATTGAGATAATGTTCCAAAAGACCCAAGATTTGATGGAACTAATTATTTACCTGCTAACAAGAACAACTACCCAGTTAAATTCTTAGATGGAAATTACAACACTTACTGAAGTCCAGATACACAAAATGGAAGCTTAAAATTCTATGTTGATCCTAATACATATGATGGTAAGGATTTATTAGTATATTCTGATGGATCAGCAACCAATGCAACCATTTCAGTGATGCTTTATGATGAAAGCACTAAAAAACAAGAAACACAAAAACTTGGATTATTAGCATTTTCAAATATGACTTTTGATTTAACTCAATCAGATAGCAATAAGAAAATCATCGGCTTTCAAATAGATTGAAGTGATAAAAAACCAGTTATTTATGAACTTGCTCCATCAAGGCGTCCTACCACTTCTAGTGATGATAGCCACGGAAAAACAACCTTAGCAGAACTAAAAACACAAGTTGATAAGACACCAGAAAACTTTGATGCTTGAACTAAGGAAGCTCAAGATCGTTGAAATAAATTAAAAGAACAAGTTAGTGCATTAGTTGCAGATAATGCAAAATTACCAATTAATACATTAAATAACATCAAAGAAAGTATTGATAATGCACAAAAAGGTGATCTTAAAATAACAGCAGATAATGTTAAAACATTAAATGATATTATTAATGCTACACTTCCTAATACCTCATATGTGCAAGATGCTAACTATGCGTTATATCAGTTATTATTAACTAGTGCAAAACAAATGATTGATCCAAAGAATCAAAATCTTTATTCACAAGCTGATTATCAAGCTCTAAAAGATAGATTTGATCAAGTGCAACCTACTTTAAAATATACCAGTTTCGATCAACAAGTTTCTGATTATAATTTAGCTAAAATCGATTCATTAGATGCAAGTCACTATGATCCACAAACTTTTGCAAAATTACAGCAAGCAAAGAAACAACTTGATTCAAAAATTAAATCTGGAACAGCAACCCCTGCTGATTACTATCAAGTTAACCAATTAGTAAAACAATCAATCGATAGTTTAAAACCAAATGATTTAGGAACCACATATACAAACCTTGCAGATGCAATTACTAAAGCAAAAACATTTATTGCTGAAAACGCTCTAAAATTCCCACAACAATCACAACAATTACAAAAACAAATTGATCAATGACAGGCAACTTTAAACAACAAAGATGCTAAGTTAGAAGATTTACAAAAAGCTTTAGATCGAATGAATCGTGCTAACGAAGATGCACAAACACAAAAAGATGAATTAGTTGCTTCATTGGATAATTTATTGACACCACTTGCTAATACTGATGAAATCTATACCGATGCATCATACCAAGCATATCTTGATACAATCAATCAAATTAAAACAATCAATCATGATCCATCGATGTTAACTGCATCAGATATCCAAAAATATGTAAAACAAATTCAAGATGCACAAAGTATGTTAGCAATTTCACCAACCAAACTTGAAACTGCTAAAAAACAAGCTGTCACATTGACCGAAGGCCTAGATTCAGAAGTTCAACAAGAATTTAATGATCAACTTGCAAAAGCAAAAGATACTGCTGCATTAGCAAAAATCATTAATGCAATTAATGATAAAGTGCAACAAAGCAAGAAAAATAAAGAAGTTTTATCTAATAGCATCAAACGTTTATTAGATAAACTAACAAATGAAAAACTCAAAGCAGACTTAGAGCAAGAAGTTAAGGAAGCTAAAACCGAAAATGAATTAGCAAACTTTAAATCAAAAGTGTTACAACTATTAAGTCCAAAACCAACCTTACCTACTCAGCCAGATACACCAGAAAACGGGGATAAAGATACTCAAAAACCAGAGCAAGGCGGAAGCACTAATAACCCATCAAATACCGAAGGTTCAAAACCACAAGAAGGAGACAATAGTGGATCAACAACCACTCCACCTACTTCCGAAAACAAACCAAAAGACCAAAATCCACAAGATAATAAAAATACACAAACATCAAAAACTGTTGAAAAATCTACTGGACCAACTGGTGGAGCAATCGCTGGTATTGTAATCGCTGTATTAGCATTTGTTCTCGGTATTGCAACCTTTGGATATACTTGATTTAAAAACAAAAAGAAAAAATCAAATCAATAATTTTTAAAAACATCGCATCTGCGATGTTTTTTGATTCAAAAACACTGCAAAGCAGTGTTAGATATTTTGTTTTTGTGAATTATTTCATAACTGAAAGTATTTACCTTGATTTTGTAGCAGTTGCTGGTGACTACCTTGCTCGATAATTTGTCCAGCATTAATTACTAATATCAAATCAGCATTTTTGATGGTGCTCAACCGATGTGCGATAATAAATGTAGTTCGATTTTGCATTAATTTATCCATCGATGCTTGGATTTGAGATTCAGTTAAGGTATCTATATTTGATGTTGCTTCATCAAAGATCAAAATAGGTGGATTTTTATAAGTAACCCTTGCAATTGTAATAAGTTGTTTTTGTCCTTGCGAAAGTTTGCTGCCACGATCTTTGAGATAGGTATGTTCTTTAGCATCCAACTTATCTATATGTTCTGTTAAATTTGAGACAAGAATGGATTTATGTAACTGCTGATGGTCAATTGTATCGAATCCGTAAGTTATGTTGTTAACAACTGTATCAGAAAACAATGTTGCATCTTGCAAAATAATACCTATCACCTTGCGTAGTGAGTTTTTATCAATCTCTTTGATATTAATCCCGTCGATATAAATATCCCCGCTATTTTGCTCATAAAAGCGTATTAATAAGGAAGTGATGGTGGTTTTACCAGCGCCAGTTGGCCCAACTAGTGCGATTTTACTTCCTGCTTTTGCTTTAAATGAGATGTTTTTTATAGCTACATTTTGATCATATCCAAAAGACACATTGTCAAAAACAACCTCTCCATGCACTTTTTGATAACCAGTTAAATATCCACTTGTATCAGTAAATTTATACGCTCAAAATGCTGCATCTGATTCAGATTCGATGTATTGGTTGTTTTTTAAAACAACTTTAACAGCTTGGATGTTCCCGTGATTGAGTTCTGGGGATTGCTTAAGAATATCAAACACACGTTTACCACCTGCTAATGCGATGATTATCGAATTGGCTACTTCTAAAATTGATGAAACAGGGCCAGAAAAACTTTTAGCAAACTGAGTAAATGCTATTAATACCCCAACACTTAATCCGAAACCCTCGCTTTGTCCGTTGATCAATAAAATTGCTCCAAAAACAGCTACAATAATATATCCTATGTTACCTGCCCACATTGCAAACGGAAACAACAAATCAGCATAACCACGGGCTTTTAGTTCGTCTTGGTATAAAGAATTTGAATATTTTTGATAATCATTTAAAACATTTTGCTCTTGACCAAAGATTTTTAATGTCTTTAAATTTGATACTACTTCTTCAGTAAATCCTGATAAAGCACCATTGCTTCTTTGACGCTTGATAAATCCTTTTTTAGATTGCATCCCGATAAAATATGAAAACATTAAAATCAGTAACATCACTGCAAGCATAATTAAGGCAAGTTTTCAATTCAGCGAAAACATAACTACTACTGAAACACTTAAAGTGATAAATGTATCAATAACCTTAGGAAGCGAGTTAGATAAAAAATCCCTTAATGTATCAATATCGGATGTAAAGCGAGCCATTAAGTCGCCTTTAGAATTAGCATCAAAGAATGCAATGGGTAGACTTTGAATATGCTTATATAAGTTGCTACGCAACTTAGTTAATGTATGATTCGAAACTTTGATTAATAATCTTTTTCAGATAAAACCAGCGAAAACTGTTATAAAAAATCATACAGTTGATAAAGTGATAACAATATAAAACCATTTATAGTTAAATGTTTTTGCATAATTTTGTGCATTAGCAGAAAAATTATTTAAAAATCCATCAATAATAATTTTTCCGATAAAAACTTGATTATATAGCAGTCCGCCTGAACCAATAATGATTAAAAACAAAGAAATAATTAAAACTATTTTATTATCTTTTCATAGAAGTTTTAAGATATTTTTAAAGGTAGAAATTTTTTGTTTGTTAGTTAGTTTGGGTACTTGCTTGCTAAAAGAATTGTGAAAATTATTTCGCATCAAGACCTCCTAAAGCACCTTGCAACATATTTAGTTTCTGATAATATGAATTAGTTTTTATAAGTTCATTGTGAGTACCTACATTTGTTATCATTCCATTTTCAATCACAACAATTTGATCACAAATAGCAAGTGAAGCAATTTTTTGTGAAACAATGATTTTGGTAGTTTTAATGTTATTTAAAACTGATAAAATACTTTTTTCAGTTTTAGCATCTAATGCTGATGTTGCATCATCTAAAAGTAGTATTTTAGGATTTTTAATTAATGCCCTTGCTAAATATAACCTTTGCTTTTGTCCGCCTGATAAATTTTTACCACCCTGTAAAATTCGATAATCCAATTGTTCTTTTTGACTTGCTACAAAATCTCAAATGCAAACTTGTTTTAGCACATCGATAATTTGTTCATCGCTGGCATCAGGATCACCTCATTTGATGTTATCACGAATGCTTCCTGAAAAAAGTGATGTATCTTGAAAAACTGCTGAAATACCAGAGCGAAGCGAAGCAAAAGAATAATCTTTTACATCAATTCCATCTATTAAAACACATCCATCGGTTGCATCATAAAATCTTGGTATCAGATAAATCAAGCTACTTTTTCCTGATGATGTAGCACCAATTATCCCGATGCTTTGACCTACCTTAATTTTTAAATTAATGTTTTCTAATGAGTTGAAAGAGTTACCATGATATTTTAAGTACACATTTTTAAATTCAATTTCACCTAAAATTTCTTTATTAATGCAAGTTTCTTTTTCAATAATCGAAACTTGATGCTGAATTAACTCATTATATCTTTTAGCACTTGGTATGGAGCGAAACAGTTCACCTGAGATGTTTAAAATCCCTAAAAAAGAACCAGTTATCATTCAAATGTAAGTTGAAAAAGCTGTAATAGTACCGATTTTTATTTTTTGTGCAAGCACTTGATTTACTCCAATAACAACTAAAGCAATCACTGACATAAAAATGGTATTCATAATCACAATATGATATCAAGTAAAAACCTTTTCACCTTTGATGTTAATATCTCGCATTTGATTGTTTACAGCATCGTGGTTTTGTGCTTCTTGGTTTTCTGTTACATATGATTTAATCAGCCTCATAGAATTAAGGTTTTCTTGCAACTTTGTATTATATTGATCAGATTTTTTAAATGTTTTATAAAAAATTGGGATACCGTATTTTCACATAATTAAAAAGAATCCAAATAATAATGGTAAACTGACTGCAAAAATAATTGATAGCACACCTGATTGTGTAATAGCAAAAACCAAAGAACTGATAAACATAATTGGTAGTCTAAATAACGGTCGGCCCATAATACCATACAACTTTACAATGTTATCAATATCGGTATTAAGTCGGTTTACAATTACTCCAGTTGAGAATTTATCCATATCTTCAAAAGAAAAAGTTTGTATTTTGGAAAAAAGTTTTAAACGTAAATTCTTTGCAAAACGATACCGAGCAATAACATTTAAATAAGCACTAAGCATCGTGAAACCACCGATTAAGATACCAAAAGAGACTAATAATGCAGCATTTTTAAGCACAATGTGATATTTATCATCATAGTTTTTGAATGCATCAGAAACTGTATCAGTGATGTCTTTAACAAATAAAGGCATATATGTTTCTAAAATGATGCTAGAAACACCTAGCAAAATAGTAACCAGAAATAAAATTCTGGTTCCATAGGTGATAGAAAATAAAGAAATTTTATGATTCATTATTTGATGTGTCCATCGTTAATGCATTTGCAATCAACATTTTCAGTATTTAATGTATGTGTAATGTTAAGAAGATCGAAATATTTCTTTTTAAATTTTTTATTTAAAAAGTAATAAGTAAATAAACCTTTTTTGTTAGCATCAATGATGTTTTTTTTCTTTAGATCGCTAAGGTGTTTTGAAATATTGGCTTGTTTGCTTTTTAAGGTTTGAGCAAGTGTTAAAACATCGCATTCTTGTTCGTGACAGGTAAATAAGTGCAAAATAATTTTTCGTTTAATATTTTTTGAAAGTATTGATAAAACATCAGAAAGGTTCATTATTTATCCTTTCGTTCTATTTTCATTTCAACAGTTTTGGTAAATTCATCCACACTTTTTAAAAAGTCATCATTTACCACAGTTTTAGTTTGCTCATCAGATATTTCATCAGTATTACTCATAATTCAATCTTTTGGATCTTCATATAAATAATCTGTTGTTAAATCATCAAAAGTTGATTTTTTATCAACTTTTATCCCGATTGAATCTCAATAATCACTTTCATTTTCGGTAAATTCAATATCCTTATTAACGTTTAAATATACCGGTGCTGCAACTTCTTCATCTTTACCAATCACAGCAACTGATGCATCTGAATCATCTGGCATTGAAATATCTTCGGTTTTGACATCAAGGGTTTGATTTCCTGTTTCTTCCTTAATATCTTCATTAGTTTTGATACTCTGACTAAAAATTTTATGTAATTCTGCATCTAAATGATCATCATTTTGGATAAGTGATGTAAGAATCATTGCATCATTTTTATCTTCTTCAATTGAATGATAATTAATTGGTTGGGTAACCTTTTTAACTTCTGTATTTTGCTCTTGCTGCAAGGTATTTTGAGAACTTGTAAGTTTAATATCAGCATCAGTAGCAACAAAAATATTAGTTTTATTTAAAATGTAGGTATTGGTTGGTTGGTTTTCTGAAACTACTTCATCAAAATCAAATCATAAACTAATTTGATTTTGCATAGTAATTCAATTGATTGGATTAATTACAATAACATCGTATTTTTTAGCCTTTAAGAAGCGATATTTATCACGGATGGCTAAATATCCGTTTATAGCATTTTCTCCGTATTCAAAAGTGTTAAAAAGCACACATTTATAAGGTTTTTCATTCTTAGTAATAACTAAATCGATGTCTAAAGATCCGATGTTATATTTGGTAAATAATTCATAATTGTGTTTACCTTTAATAATATCTTCAAATTCAGTCTTCACAAGTTCTTTAAATCAAGTTACTTTACTTTGGTTTTCTACCGATGAATCAAGTTTTTTAGATGCAAATGTTTCTTTTAGAAGCTCTCTTTTTGAATCAGCATCCCTTTCTAAAAACTGTAATCATTTTTTAAAAATAATTAAATCATCCGATGAATTTGGCAGAATTTGTATATCATCTGCTTTAATAGTTTTGATCACTATCATTTTCTCTTTAGCACGCGATATAGCAACATTCAAAGCATTTGAACCACCACTTCGTGAAACATATGTAGAATTTAACTTAGTGGATTTATCATATGAAATAGTAGCAATTACTAAGTCTGCTTCATCTCCTTGGATATTTTCGATGTTGCGGATTAATAGTTTTTTTTGATTAATTGCTGCTTCTAAATTTGGATGGTATGAATAAATTAGGTTAGTTAAATAATCACTTTGTCGTGAGTTGAATGCTAATAAAATGGTTTTATTATATTTATCTAAATTTAAATTAAGTAACTGTAATGCCTTTTGTGCTTCAACTTTGTTGTGATTATCTTCTCAGTTTCCATCAACTTGATATACTTCAACTGAATTTTCATCACTAGCAGATGCATTATCAACTACATCAAGTGATGATTGGTAAAAGTGTTTAGATGAAAAAGTCATTAATGCAGCATTTTTAGCACGATAATTTTTATCTAAAATAATTTGATATACTCCTAATGATAAAGCATAATCAAGTAGTGAATCCACTTTACCAAAAATGGTATCATCAGTGTTTCGTGAACCAAATCAGTTGCTTGGACGCATTTGTTGTTTATCTCCTGCTAATATCTTAGTTTTAGCTAAATATAAAATCGGTAAACCTTTTTCAATGAATATTTGACTAGATTCATCTAAGATTGCATAATCAAATTCTTCTTTATTTCAAGCAGATAAATCTGTATCTGGTGTTGCTACAATTACAGGGAAGATTAATTTAATCATTTCAGCATATTTTTTAACAAAACGATATGGTTCAAGATTTTGGATGCGAACACTTTGTGAAAATTCACGATATAATCGTTGCAATTGTGGGTTAAATTCTTTGATTTGCTTTACATAGCGCTCTAAGGTAATGTTTTTAACTATCTCAGCACTTAATGTTTGCTGATCGAAATTGATATTTTTAGATTCTTTGATAATGCGATTTAGGTATTTTACCGAGTTACTAACATTTTTAATAGAATGAAAATTGTTTATTAATCGGTATAAACTTCCTGAAAAGTTGCTTAATTTGTTTTCGATCTGCTTAGCAACATCGCGAATCTTTCAATATTTTTTCATAAAAAATAAGAAATAACTATTATTTTCTTTTAAAATGCTTTTTGCAACTTTTCCTTCTTGTAAGGTTGATGAAGGGTAAATAATATCTTTTGGTAAATCATTAATAAACTGTGGATCATTTTCTAAATCGACATCCATTTTGTATTTGTATAAATAGTAATATGCTTGAAATAGTTGGTTTATCCCATCTTGATTCAGGATATTATTTACATTAACAATATGTCTGCTTTCTTGTTGGCTTATTACTGGATATTTTTGTAGTTGTTGCTTTGAATCAAAATTTTCCAGCATATCAAGGTATTCTTGAATAGGTTGATAAAACTTTTTCTTTTTAACATCTTTATAATTAAGTAAAAATAAACAAAATTTACTTAAAATTCCAAGACGTTCATTAATAACATCTAAGGCAGCTTTCTTTTGTGAAGCAACAATAACTTTTTTACCATAAATTAAAATATTTGTTATTAAATTAACGATTGTCTGTGATTTTCCAGTTCCAGGAGGCCCTCAGATAATGGTATTTTGCTGTAATGCAGATAAAACTGCTTTATCTTGTGAAAGATTGGATTTAGCAACATTAAATAATGAAATATTTTCATTTTTAAGAAGTTGTATCACTTTGTTTTTATATTTGTTTTTATCAAATTCAACCTTAAAAATATCATTAATTTCATCGTTATTAATAATTTCTTTCATCCGATTGCGTGAATATCCACCTCAAGGTTGAAAAATCCCTAATAACATACCCTTATGAAACATTAAGTTTTCATTAATAATCAAATCACTGCGAAGTGGAGTAAATTTATCATATAAATCATTAGGTAAGGTAAATAAATTGTTTCAATCGGTTTTTAGTTTTTCAAAAATTGCATTAATTTCAAAGTTCTCAAAGTTAGAATCGATGTTAAGGTTAAATCCTGAGTTGTTTAAAAAGAAAATGAGTTTTTCATTAACTTTAATATCTCCATCTGAAAATAAATAAGGAATAGTATTTTTAAATTTAATTTGAACTTCTTTAAAAAACATTGGCGCATAAATAACTTTGTCATCTTTGCGCAGTGAAACAAACAAAAATCCGATGTGTAACGGTCATGTATTGGTTTCATCCAAAATGGATGTTACTTTATTATCTAAAATTTTTCATTTGCGAATCGCTTTTTGTTGTATATGTTCTAAAAAATTAATCACATTTTTTTGTTCATATTCAAAATTAACCTTAAAATCTACCTTAGATGTTCTTATATATTTGTTTGCTTTTGATTCTAAAAGAGATTTTAAAGAATTAAAATCGTAAGTATTTTTAACTTGATCGATAAAATCGATCAAGTTTCCATCTAATAAACTGATCTCAAATTTTTCCTTATTTAAAACTTCTTTAAAATCTTTAAGACGTAAAAGATTATAAATATCTACACAATTATTTTCACTAAGTTTAGTAAAAATTGATGCATCATTTTGTGAGATATCGAGCAAATTATCTAAAATTACTTGGTATTTGTTTTCTTGCATAAGTACCTACTTGATATATTTTGCTAAAGCATCTGCTACTGCTGCTGTATATTGTTCAAAAGTGATAGAAATAGAATTAGATTTTAAAAACAACCCACGAACACCTTTTAAAGCCTTTATTGACTGTATATCAATTATTTTAGTATCTTTTAAAGTGATATTAACTCTGTAGTGTGTATTGGTTATTTCGATAATATTTTCATGTTTTAATGCATTAATTAATGTTTGAATTTTAAATGGTAAATTGTTTTCTTGGTAAATAGTATTTTTTTGATGATTTTTACTTTTATTTTTTCATTTTAATCAAATGAATCCAAAGGTTATAATGGTATAAAAAATAATAATTCAGGTTCTTTTTTTCATATATTATTAATTTTACAACATTTACCATAATATAAAATAGAATATATGAATTTAGTCAAAATTTACTTATTTTTTTTAGTTGTTTTTAATTCAATTTAACTAAAAATTTAAATAATTAATTATTTTTATATAATAAATATTATTATGCTTATTTATATAAAAAAACTAGTAAATATTACTAGTTTGCAATCTATAATTCTGATTAATAATTATCTTCTAAGACTTCGAGAATCATGAATCATACATTGAATTATAGTTTTTTTGATTCGAAATAATTTTTGTGTTTTCTGAGTTTATTTGCTTCAATCCTTGCGAATATTTTGCATCAGTAGATTCAACATCATTTATATGTAAATTTTTTATATTATTATCAAGAGAATTATTTCGATTTACTAAATTTTGATTTATTCCACTTATAAATACATTTACATCTATAAAACTAAATGATTTTTGTTGATAAACTATATTTTTTATAATTTGTACATCATTAGATAAATTAAAATATTTAACAATTTCAGAAATTATTCGGCTAATTTCTTTATTTGTGTTGACATCTGTTTTAATGTTTACAAAAACTTTTGCAGCATTTTGGATTTGGGAATCATTTAAATTATATGTAGAAAACTTCTTAATTATTTTACTACTTAAATTGCTTCCGGATGCTTTTGCAGCAGTAATATAAGTTAATCCTGAATTCTCTAACGTCTTCTTTAAATTTGCAAGATTTATTGAATTATTCGCATTTTCATTTAAGAAGTTAATTAAATAACTTAATTGTAAGTTTGCGATTTTATTAATTTCTTGATCTGGAAAGTCTGGATACATATGATGTATTTTTTGCGTTGATACAAAAGTGTATGCATCAGAACATTCAATGATTTTATCTAAATATTGCTTTATATTAGGTAAATATGAATTTTGTAAAGGTATTTTGATAACTGAAACAACTAATTTGTTTAGCATTTTTGCTAATTTTGTTATTGCAGGAGTTAACCAAGTTCCCACATTGTCTATATAACTGCTGATTAACACAATTTCAGCATCTGCTAGTATATTTTTTAACATTAATGCATCAATATGACTGCTAAAGTCATCAATATTATCTTTTAGATTCTCTTTTATTAGTATTTTGCTTTCACAAGAACTTTTACTAAATTCTTGTTTATTTGCAAAAATTGCAATATATTCAATTTCATCATTTTGCTGAAAAGAAATTGGGTTTTCACAAAAACTACCACATATATCTAAAATTTTAATACTTTTCATTAATGTTTAAAAGCAAAGATTCTTTGTCAAAAACTTTTATTTTTGATATATGTTAAATCAATTTCACGTGTAACGGTTTGTAAGTGTCCGCTATCATCATAGTTAAATGAATTAGCAAAAATAATTGACTGTTTAATAATTGGATCAAGTTTATGTATCAAGTTAAAACCACCTTGGGTAATGGAATTTAATTGATAAAAACCTTTCAGTAGTTTTGAATCAATGTTTATTTGCTCTGTAAGTTTTTTAGTTATAAAGTCTGTTAATAAGTCATTGCTGCTATTAATTCAAACTTTTAATTCTTTGTTATTATATTTTAAAATTTGGTTGATTTTTGAACATAATATATTTACAAAGTTTATCAAAAGTGAATATATATCATTGTTGATTTCATCGAGAATTTGACCAGAATCACAAGATAAAATTTCATTGATTCTTGCAAAAATAACTTTTTTACTTAAATTTTGATCTAAAAACTTATTTACTATAACATCTGTACCCATTGCGATGTTAATAGTATTGAGAATATAGCCATTTTTTACAAAACTTACATAAATATTACTATCACATATGTTAACTAAAAGGTTGTTATTTTCTTGATTAAGTGAGCTTGCAAGAATTTGTTGAAAGGTCGCAAGTGTGTATGTAATATTTTTTTTATTTAAATTTGTCAAGTATTTATATGTCTTTACAAGAAAGGAATTTAATTGTAAATTATTTGTATTAAGAAATAATTGACTTTGAAATTGATGCAAACTTTGATAATCTTTGTCTTTTGGAAAAGTATCATAGTATTTATAAACACCATTATAAAAAGTTTGATATTGGTAGTTAAAGGTATTCAAATGAATAAAATCTTCAATTTGCTCAGGTTTTTCATTTAAAACATCTGTATTAACTTGCTTTTGACTAAGGATGTATTTAGTTTCTAAAAATAAGTCATCTTTTAAATTGATATTAATAAAAATATCATCTTTTTTGTATTTTTTGGTATAAGTGTTGATTTTATCTTTAATAAAATCTAAAATAATTATGGATTTTTGATAATAGATTTTAACATCTTCGGCGATTTTGCTAAAGTTGTTATTTGAATTTTTAATAGAAGAAAAGTAAAAATGATTTTGATGAATATTGAAATTTAAAAATATTTTCATTTTAACTCCTTCTATATTAATTTAGTTAATTTACGTAATTTTGCACTTTTTGAGCGTCGATTAATTTGAATTTCTGCTTGAGTAGGCAAAATTTGTTTTTGAATAAATGCTTTTGGTTCTTGAATCGGTAATTTGCTTGGTAGTTTTGACTTACAAAGTTGATTAAAATGCTCTTTTACTACCTTATCTTCAATTGAATGAAAGGTGATAATTACTAAGGAAGCATTGATTTTTAACAAATTAATGGCATCTTTTAGCATTGTTTTTAAAGAGTTGATTTCATCGTTTACTTCGATGCGAATTGCTTGAAATACAGGTTTTGCAGGATTTTTAGCACGTAATAATGCAGCAGGATATGCTCTTTTTATCACATCAACTAATTTTAGTGTTGTTTCAATAGGACGCGATGCTATAATGGCTTTCGCAACCCGACTAGCAAGTTTTACATCAGCGTATTTATATAGCAACCGTACTAAATCACTTTCACTATATTCGTTAACTACCTTATAAGCAGTTAATTGTTGATCTTGATTCATACGCATATCTAAAATTGCATCTTTGTTGTAGCTAAATCCACGGTGACCTTGATCGATTTGTGGAGATGAAACACCTAAATCAGCAATAATTCCATCAACTGAATAAACACCTAAATCCGATAATCTTGATTTTATATCTTTGAAATCACTTTTGATTATCGTGAAGTTATTCGATACTTTTTTAAGACGTTCAGATGCTATCTTAATAGCATAGTCATCTTTATCAAAAGCATACAAGTGTCCGTTTTCAAGTTGCTTTAATATCGCTTCTGAGTGACCACCCATTCCAAGGGTTAAATCGATATATATTCCATTTTTATCTATGTGCAAGGATTCGATGCTTTCATTAAGGAGTACAGAATAATGTAAGTTTGTCATTATAGCAGCGAAATTTTTTCTGCTAATGCCGACATACCTGAAAGTGATATTTCAGCATTTTCTGCATCAAATTTTTCCTTAGCTCAAATTTCAACAAGCGAACCCATACCCACAAATGTTATTTCTTTTTTGATAGCAAGATCAGTAGTAATTTTTTTCGGGATGCTAAAACGACCCACTGAATCTAGTGTGGCTAAAAAGGAATTACCAAGAATAAATCTAGTTACCTTTCTCACATCCTTATTAAAGAAGCTTTTTGATTCAATATTTTGACGGTATTTATCAAATTCTTCAATACTGCGTAGTTCGGCATTACCATCAAAACCGATGCTAACCATAAATTGATTACCCAACTGTTCTTGAAAGACTGGAGGTAAGATAACACGGTTTTTGTCATCTAGGTTTCTTGTATGTTGTCCAACCATTACCACGTCCTCCCACTATCTAATAAAATTCTACCACTATTTACCACCACTTATAAATAAAATTTTAATATTTTTTATCTTTTTAGTTTCTTAATCAATTTTGTTTTGACTAAAACAAAAGAAAACACCTATTTTTATGTATATTTAAAAATAGGTGTTAAAAAATTTGTGAAAAAATTTTCCACATTTTATCAATGTGGAAAATAATTTTAGTTTTGGTTATTAAATCATTCAAAGGCAGCAGTAACATTTTCTATTTCACCGATAACAGTAACTGTATCATTTTCATGTAAGACAGTATCAGCAGTTGGTCTAATTTTCTTTTGTTGGGTTTTAATTAACACGATTGTTATTTCTCATTTGTTTAAATTTAGATCACGAATTGGTATATTACAAATACTTTTGTTTTTAATTACAGAGTTTCCTAACACAAAACCATCACCGAGTTCTTGTAGATTCTTGCTATATAAAATAAATTTTTCATTTGATGCAATTAATGCAGCACGGATTCCGGCTTCTTGTTCAGGCCGCAAAATTGCACTAACACCAATTTGTCTTAGCACCCTTGCGTGACGACGACTTACAGCGCGAGCGATAATGTTTTTAACTTTTAATTCTAATAAGGCTGCAATGATTTCGATATTATCAGGGACAGCAACAACGATTGTTCCGATTTTTTCTACACCAATTGCTTTTAGCAATTTTGTTTCCGCAGCATCACCTACTATAAGCCTTTGTGCATCATCTTCATAAAGTTTTAACCGTTCTGAGTCGGTATCGATAATTGTAATTTGCTTGCCTAATTTAATTAACTCTTCAACAACGGCCTGTCCGAAGCGACCTAACCCGATAACAGCGATGTCATCGCTTTGTTTAAATTTCATATTTTCTCCTAACCGATTGCTAGATCAGCATCGATGTATTCATAACTGCGATCTTTTGATTTCTTACGTTTTCATACCAACAAGGTTGATGAAACACCGAATTGACCGATAAACATTGTTAATATTAATGCAAGTTTTGAAGCAACATTGAGATCTTTAGTTATTCCAGTGCTTAATCCGGTAGTTCCGAAAGCACTAGAAACTTCAAAAATGATATGCATTGGATCATAATAAGGTTTTGATAAATTTGAACCAGTTTGCATCATATTTGATGTACTGATGTGTCCACCTGAAACATCAAAGGAAGTAAATGTGATTAAAGTGACAAAAAAGACTAAGACAAAAGCTAAAATAAAAGTTTGTGTAGCCATAAAGACGGTTTTTTGTTCAATAGCACGTTTAAACATTCTTACCCGTTTGCGACCCATTAAAACAGAGATGGTAGTCATTAGCAAGACAGCAAAAGTAGTTGTTCGTATTCCACCACCTGTTGATGATGGTGCAGCACCAATAAACATCATAGCTGTTCATATTAAAATTGAACTTGCACTAAAATCTCGTAAATTCACACTTGAAAAACCAGCAGAACGTGTTGAAAAAGTTGTGAATATTATCGCAAAAGTTTTATCAAAATTGTTTCCGTACATATAACCTTGATTAATATAATGTTTTAAATTTTCAAGATTATCCTTACTTGTGTTTAATAAATTGTATATTTTTAATTCCGAATCACTAAGATTATTTGAATTTGTGATATTTAAAAGATGTGAAAATTTTTGGTTATTATTAATTGCAGATAATCAAGTATTGTATTCTTGATAATATGCTCCTGGGATATAAACTTTATTTCAGATAGTATTTTGTGATTTAGATGTTGCTTCAAAGGAAATTGTTAAAATAAAACCTACTAAAAATACTAAAATATAGGAAATAATTGAAACTTTGGTAAATAAACTAAAGCGATGTTTTCCTTGGTATCTACGGATTTTATGTTTTAAATAGCGATGGATATCATATATTGTTGGATAACCTAAGCCACCTATCACAAAAAGGATGATAAATCATATTTGTAATCCAAAATTAAGATAATAAGGCATGATTGAATTACCAGAAATAATGTCAAAACCAGCATTATTGATAGCTGAAATAGTGTGAAAGAAACCAAATCTAAATGAGTGTGCTCAGTTTTTATAAGGATTTATATATTCGCCTTGTGTTTGTAAATATGATTTAATTCCTAATGTTTGTTGTGGTGGAGTGTAATAAAAATAAATCGACATTAAAATACTTGAAATAAGTATGACAATTAATAAAAATTTCAAAGAAGATATAATTAATTTTATAGTTACATTAACATCCGAACTACCGCGTTCATGCTGGAGCAGTTGCACATTTCCAATTGATGTGATTTGTCTACCTAATAAATAATTGAAAATAAAGAATTTTAAGGCAAATATCCCGATTCCACCAAGTAAAATTAAAATAGCAATAATCGCTTGACCAAAATAATTTCAATGTGAAAAAGTATCATAGACAACTAATCCGGTATCTGAAAAAGCACTCGCTGTTGTAAATAAAGCATTGATATAATTATCAAATGAAGTTCAGTTATGATTATATGTCTTTTGAGTAATTGGACTTCAAAGCAGTAAACTAAAAATCAAAACTACAAAAAAATAAACAATTAAAAGATATTTTAATTGCGAAATATTTCTGCGTCAGTTTAAAAATTTTATAAATAACTGGACTAATTTTAAAGACTTAAGGAATTTACGAACCTTAAACCAAAAACTCATGTAACTCCTTAGAGATTATTTATCAGATTGCATAGAACGCATAATTTGTCTAATTTGTGATTCACTAGCAGTGCGTCCCATTTGTTTAAACATTATTCGAATTTGTTTTTCTGTAATAGGTGGATTTTCTTTAAGTTGTTTTTGAAACATTTTTTTTGCAACAATAAATGTTACAACTGCAGCGGCAAAAATAACAAAAATGATAACACCTATCATCATACCAACAAATGCTCCTGTTGACATTTCAACCATTGTTACTCCTTAATAATTAATTATACTTAATTTTTTGATATTCTGAATCATTAAAATCCTTAAGAAAATTAACTATCAAATCACTAGCAGCTAATAAATCAGAAATTGCACAAACCCCGATGGGACTATGTAAGTATCTTTGTGGTAGTGAAATTGTTAACACAGATGCCCCACCTGGAGCAAATTGTAATTCCTTAGCGTCAGTTCCTCCACCAGCAGCAACAAATTTATAAGTAGGAATTTGATATTTATTTGATATTTTTATAAATGCATCAATTAGTTTTGGGTCCATCAAAGTTCCACCATCTTTTACACGGATTGCAGCACCTGCATTTAATTTGGTGCTACCTGGTATAGTTGCATATGTATCATGTGAAGATGTAGTATCAAGAGCAATTGCAATATCTGGGTTAATAATTGAAACTGATGTTCGAGCACCACGGGTTCCAACTTCTTCTTGTACAGTTCCTACTAAATATAAATTTACATCTAAATCACAATTGGCTATCTGTGAGGCAATTTCATCTAAAACTGCTACACCTGCACGATTATCCATTGCTTTTCCACCAATTAAATTTGTATCATTGAACAAAATTGTTTCACCTGATAAATAAACTCTATCCCCTATTTGAACTCCTGCAGCAATTGCTTGTTCTTTTGAATAAAAACCAAAATCTGCATATAAATCATTATTTGTAAGAGCTTGTGAAATTTTTGATGCTTCCATAATATGGATGCTGGTATGCCCGAAAACACCTATATACTCTTGTTTTGATGAAGTGATTAATTTTGCTTTAGTTCCAATAACAACAGAGGCTCAAATTCCGCCTACTGGAGTTAAAAGAAGTTGTCCAGTTTTGGTAAAATCACGAACTAAATATCCTACTTCGTCCATATGAGCAGCAATCATTACTTTTGGAGCATTAGGGCTACTTGCTTTTTTATAAAAAATAATTGAACCAAATTTATCTCTAGATACTTCAAAATTATTACTAATATTTTTACGAAGCAAACTTGCAACAGGTTCTTCGTAACGCGACATTGCATCAGTTTGCATATAAGAAATTAATTTATTTTTAAATTCATTTTGTCTTGGTTCTGTAACATAATAAGATGGTTTATTGCTTTGATCTGACATAATTTCCTTTTGTAATATATTCTACCAAATTTTAAAAAATAGCCCATAATTATTGGACTATTTTTTTAGAAGAAATCAGTAATTTTTGCTCGGATGTTTGTTGTAATTTCTTTTTGTTTTGAATTTGTATAATGCATTTTATTATTATTTAATAAGTTTTGCAAATAATTTCTTTCTTGTTCATTTAACAGATGCATAATTGAAATTAATTTTACATATGCTTCGTTTTTATTGTTTCTTTCTTGAAAGTTTTTATATCATGAAAGTTTGTTTTGCAAACGATTGAAATTTATATTGTGTCTACCGATCTTGTTTTCAAAACGACTTTGACTTCCATAATGAGCATTAAAAAAATTGATAATGCGATACTTTAGCATACTTCAAAAATAGTTAGCAAAAGGGATGTCCTGCTGATTGCGTTTTGTTTTTAACATCTGCAATAGTTCATAATATGCTGCATTTAATATCTCATCAAAACTAAATACATGATCAAAATATACATTTTGGATTTTATGACATACAGCGAATAAAATTTGCTGGTATTGCTTTATAAATGATTGAATAATCTGATTATTTGTGATGTGTTTCTTGCTTTCATCCAAGTTTAAAAACTCAATAACTTCTGAATCAAGATTTTTGATCTGGAACTTAGTCCTCATTTAATTTACTGATATAATCAAAAAGGATAATACCAGTTGCAACCGAAACATTTAAAGATTGTATGCTTCCGTATTGTTTGATATAAACACTTTGATCGCAGACTGACAAAACACTTTTTGAAACTCCATCTCCTTCATTTCCTACAACTAAAATAGTTGGTTTATTATATTTTATTTGTGTGTGTGGAATTGCCTTAGCATCTATGGTGGTAGCATAAGATCAATACCCAAATTTTTGAAGTTTCAAAATTGTTGCCGAAAGACTAGATACTTTGTAAAAATTGATATTTACAAAACCACCAGATGCAACTTTTAACACGGTAGAATTAATTAAAACACTTTTTTCTTTTGGAATAATAATGTCTTTGATTCCGGCTGCATTAGCAGTTCTAATGATTGCACCAAAATTATGTGGATCTTGTAAATGATCTAAAATTAAAATACATTGTGGTTTGGTTTTAATTATAAGATTTATATCTTTATAATTAAAACCATCTAATATACCAATAAACCCTTGGTGGTTTTCCTTGGTTATATTATTTAAAAAAGCATTATCCTTTATTTCTACATTGTTAGTCTTCTTTAAAAATTTAGTGTATTCTGCTTTAGCTAAATATATTTTTTTAAATTTATATTTAGCAGCAATTGCGTCAAGCAAGGTGTTTTTTCCACACACTAATAATTCTTTCATATTTTCTTTAAAATTTTTCATAACATTTGTCCATATTTAGACCAATTTTTGTTCCATTAAGGTATTTCTGAGTAAATCTGCATTTTGGTAGTCTTTATTTTGCAGATGTTCTTGTCATTGATGATATATTTTGACATAAGGTAGATAATCAAAATCACAGATATCAAATCTTAAGGTACTAAAAATTTCAGTAAGTAAACTAATATCATTGCTTTTTTTATTGATATTAATGTTTTTAATTAAATCATTAATCTTTTTATTAAAATCAGAAAATTTTTGTTGATATAAAAGTCGCATAATATTTTTGTATTTATCTTTATCATAGTCATTTCCGATGTTTTTCAGGTATTTTAAAAAGAAGATATTCTTAATTCTTTTTAACAAAATTTCGATATTGTTTATTGCATTATCATCGATGTTAATATTTGCTGTAAAAGAATTTAGTAAAAATAATAATTTTAGGTGATCACCTGTATATTGATTCAAAAAGTCTTTTGCTAAAATAAAATTTTGTAATGATTTAGACATCTTTTGTCCTTTTAAATTAATTTGTCCAGTTCGCAATCATTTTTTGGTGATATCATTATCTGTTACTGCAAAATATTGGATATTTTCATTTTCATGATGTGGAAATGTCAAATCCATCCCACCTCCGTGGATATCAAGTCCATCAATATTAAAATGTTTATAAACTAATGCAGCACACTCAGTATGTCAGCCTGGTCTACCTGTTCCAAAAGATGAATTATATTTTATCCCTTTATCGGTTGTTTTTCATAAAACAAAATCAGCATAAAATCTTTTATGTTCACTAAGATTTTCATCGAAAATCATATGCTCTATTTTTTGTTTTGATACTACACCATAGTGTGATAAGTTATTTTTTACACTAAAATATAATGAATTTTGTGACGTATATGTATGATTTTTTACTGTCATTTTTTTTATAAAATCTTCAATAATATCCAAATTTTTTGTAACATATTCATATTGATAAACTGTGTCAACTTTTAACTTTTTTAAAATATCTAAATAATAAGTTGCATACTTTGTAGCTATTTCTGATTCGCTGACATTTTCTTGTAAAGCTCTATTAATGATTTTATCATCGATATCTGTTATATTATGTATAAATTTAAAGTCGATATTTAATGCTCTGGCAGCTTTTAAAATAAGATCCATAGTTAATATTGGTCTAAGGTTCCCGATATGCACATCATTATATACAGTAGGCCCACAAACATAAATTTTTAGCATATGATTATTATATAGTTTTTCAAAAGAAGAGAATTAAAGAACAAAAAATATGGAATTTATTCAACAAAAACATCAAAAATAACAATATATAAAACGTTTTGTGAAGATATTCATATATTAAGATTTATAATATAAAAGTTATAGGAGTAATATGGAAGTTAATAAAGTGTATCAGATGGATGTTATTGAGTTTTTAAAGAATTTAAAAGATAACTCAGTTGATTTAATCATTGCAGATCCACCTTATAATTTAAATAAAAGCAGTTGAGATAAATTTGAATCTAATCAGGAATATTTTGAATTTATGTATTCTTGATTAGATTTAGCAGTTATGAAATTAAAAGATACAGCAAGCATATATTTGTTCAATAATTCATATAATTCTGCTTTCATTTTAGTTTATTTAATTAACAAAGGGATGTTATTTAAAAATAATATTATTTGATATAAAAAAGATGGTTTTTCACCAAGTAAGAAAAAATATGTTAATAATCAAGAGACAATTACATTCCTAACAAAATCTAATAAATATACATTCAATTATAATGATATAAGAACTGAATATCTTTCGAAGAAGCGACTTTTGAATGCTAAAAACAAAGGGATAATTAAAAAAGGGAAACGATGAACACCTAATCCGAATGGTAAATTATGTACTGATATTTGAGAAATTCCGTCGGTTAGACATACGAATAAAGTTAACGGCAAGGTTGTGAAGACTAATCATCCAACACCGAAACCGAAAACAATGATTGAAAGAATGATAAAAGCAAGTTCTAATCCGGGAGATCTTGTTCTAGATTTATTTAGTGGTAGTGGTGTTACATCATTTGTAGCAAAAGAATTAAATAGAAATTTCATAGGATGTGAGTTAGATTCAGAATATGTTATGAAAATAAACATAAAATTACTAGATATAAACAAGCAGCAGCAAAAATAATTGTTATAATTTATAACTTATAAGGATTTTATGCAAAAGAATTATCAAGAGATTTATAAACATTTATCTAAATCACAAATACCGTTAGAAGATTTTAAAAAGACAAGGTTATTTAGTTATTTATCTAATTTAGGATACCAGTTATCAAAATTCAAAAATATGAATCAAAAATCATTGTATTATATACACTTTACATCTTTTTGTAATATTTATCAGCCTAACAAAATAAGGTTAAGAAATGATTCGTTTTTAGATGATGTGATAAATAAAAAAGATTCTATTTTAGTAGCTGGATACCGTGAAAATAAAGATGTTTACTTAGTTTTTATGAGTAAATCATTTTTTGGTTATAACAAACAAGTATCTGTATCAAATTCATTTATTTTAATGGAATATAGTGATTTAAAAAATAAGATACTACCATTAAATTCGGATGTAATTTTGCCTTATTGAATTAAGAAAAATAAGCAATCAAAAATAAAATATTTATACTATGTAACATCGAATGACTTTGATGAAGAAATTTTTGATAATTTTAAAGAAACAGTTAATAAGATGAATTTTAATCCATATTCTGAAAATATTGAAATTCAAAATTCACTTATAAACAAAGGCCCAAAAATAAACCAAAATGAAGTCTTAAAAATTAGAAGTTTTTGAAATTATAAATGTGCCTTGATAAGCTCAAATTATGACTATAAATGCCCACTTGGTGAAAACATTGATATAGATAAATTAAATAATTACGGTTTATCTTATGTAGATATTCATCATATTGTTCCGAAATGATATTTTATTAAGTATTTTAAGGATAAAGGTGAAATAATTGATTGAAATATGATTCATAGTAGCACAAATTTAATTCCATTGTGTGCTGCTTGTCATACAGGGATTCATAAAGGCTCTTCGAAAGAATCTATTAAAAAAGAACTTAGCTTTAAAATAATTAATTCGCTTTATAACAATTTATTTAATAAAAATATACAAAGTGATTTTGATAGTTTTATTATCAAAAATACTGATATCAAAGAAATAAAAAAATTATTTGAAATTTATACGGATGAATTATGAAGAAATTAATTGTCTGGGATTTATTTGGTGGTGGTCAAAACTCGGTATTTAATGCAATAAATGAAGATAAATATTTAAAAGACAAATTTGAAATATATACATGAGATATTACTGAACCTACTAGAAACAACCATTATAAATTAGATTTAGCATCAGATAATATAGTGCAATTATTTTGAAAATATCCTAGACCTGATATTATCGTTGCTAGTCCATTGTGTCAAAGTTTCAGTTGTGTTTTAGCAATGAAAGGTGGAGGAACTCCTTTTTGAAAGCTAAATGAAACCAAGGATTATGTTTTAGAACGAAGTGTAGAAGAATTTGAAAGATTAAAGGGTGGTTTTACTAAAAATTTAAAGGCAGATGTGCAACTTTTTATCAAACGTCTGGGTGAAAAATGTTTAAATAATACAATTGAATTAATAAAGTTTTATAAACCAAAATATTTTTATATTGAAAATCCTAAACAATCAATGATGTGAAAATATATAAAATTTAACCGTAAAGATTTTCACAATGAAAATCATTACTTTAATGAAGCAAGCTATGGAAAATATGGTTTTCTAACAACTAAAGCAACTTATTTTTATAGCAATTTAAAATTAATTTTAAAAAAAGGAAGAATCGATCCACCTTATACGATACAAGAAATTAATGGTGAAAAGTATTATGTATTAAAAGATGATCACAACATTAAACTTAGACGCGATTTGGATAGTAGGATGTTAGGATTGGCTTCATTGAATCGGATGATTAAGGCTCGTAAAGTCAAAAGTGGTATGGGTGCAATGGATTTTGTGCAAAGATATAAAACACCTGTTCAAAAAAATAAAATGGTAAATGAACAAATATGTGAAGCAGGACCCGCTTCTGCCATACCTCATTCATTGATAATAGATATTTTTAATCAAATTTTAAATGATGTAGAAACGAAAGAGTAAGAAATACATTTAAAAGTATTTTAAATTAAAAAAATGGAACAAATGTGGAAATAATTTTATTCATAGAATAAAAAAGTTAATTTTATTTGTAAATATTTAATATTTTCAAATACTTTAATTATAATTATTTAGCCTTGTACCCCCAAGGTAAAAAATAATTCTTAAATTGTGTAAAGTTATTCATTTATGTCCTTTTGCTAGTAGCAAATAATATGATGATACAAAAAAACCAAGGAAACTTGGTTTTTTAAAATTTGTTTTGTGGTAAGAAAATGTGTCCATCAATGCTGGTAACATCGGATATTGCTATAAATGCATCGCTATCTATTTTTCGGACATCTTTTATAATTCGATTTACTTGTCTAAACAATGTAATTGATGTAACAACATCTAATAATTCATTTGAATAACCACCTTGTGCTTTAAACAAACTTACACCTGTAACAATTTTACGGTCAACTTTAATGATTTGAGCGATTTCTACTGCTTTTTTGAGTGAGTAAATTTCAACACGGACTAACTTAAATTTTGGATATAACTTATTTAAAACAATGATATAGACAATATTTGTTAAGATTGTTGCAACAAAATTCGGAGATAAATATAATTGAAATGATCACTTTAAGGAGTTTATTTGAGCAAGTTCATGACCAGAAATATTACCTGATTTTGATGCTGCTTCCAAAAGTAGTGAACCAGGCAATCATGAACCAATTAACACACCAATTAAAACAATTATAATGTTAATATTACCTGAAATAGAACCAAATGATTTTTGCTTAGTATTTGCATATCATTCACCAATAATCCCTGTAACTCCAGCAGTTCCACCGATTATCTGAATAATTGCAAAAATTCATGCAAGTAAAAATCCGTATATAATAGCAAAAACAAATAATGCAATAATATTTCCACCATCTTTTCAGGTTAGTGGGATTATCCCGCTTAATGGTTGCTGTCATTCAGAAAGTGATTTTTTAATTTCAGCATTTGAAAAATCACCAATTAAGTAGATTGAACCAATATTATGAATAAATCCTAATCCGAAGGAAACTAATGAAGAAACAACTAAAAAAATTACCGTTAAATTCGTAAATAATTTACCTATTTTTTTATAACCAAAAATAAATATCGGTATGCTTAGGATAATATAAGCTAATCAAAAGACAAATTGATCTAAAAAGTTGCGAATTCCTAGTGTAACACTTCCTTTTGGAAGCAAAACAATTAAAAGTTTTGATAAAGCTTGTCCAAAAGTTGCTAATCCAAAGTTATAAATTCCGACATTTTTAACTAAAAAAACCGAAATAACGCCAAAAAAGACAGCAGCAGCAATTGTAATTAAAACAAGTTTTCAAAAAGGTTTTTGTGAATAAAGCAAACTTAGTTTCAATCCGAAATTTGCCATTTTGGTTCTTTTATAAATGGTATTTTTTTTAACTAAACGAGTTTTTCTTTCGCTGGTTCCTGCTAGAATTTCTCCAATTTCTAATGTAAGTGTTTTTCGTGATATTTTTGAAATTAAACTATTATCATTTTCGGCTTTTTTGGTTTCTTCAAAAATTGGATCACAAATGCTGGTTTCATTTGTTACATTTTCTTTTTGAGTTTCTAACGAATCATTTTTGTTTTCTTGCATCAAACCTCCTTTTACATAGTAAAAAAATAACAAATTCTTGTTAAGTTTTTTATTAGAATAATTATATTCTTTTTAACTAAAAATTAGACATTTATCTAACTCAATTTTAGTTTTATAATTATATCAAATATAGTTTAGATATTAAGTGATAAAGGAATATGATGAGAGAAAAAGATATTTTAATGAAATTAGTAATGCCAAAATATTCAATAACATATAATCGCTTAGGAATTAATATTGGTAAGCATCCTGTAATATTTTTTAAAAATTATCAAGATAATGAATATTATTATGTTTCTGCTCGTAGTGCATCTGATTTTGATAATAAAAAGAGATTTAAATATAATTACGAAGTTGAAATAACTAATTCAAAGATGTTAAATAATAAAGTAAGTTATATTGATACAACACAAATTTTTCATATAAATAAACAAGATCTATATAAAGTTTTTGATAAAGATTCAGTAATATTTTTAAATACAAATTATTTTGATATTAATGATATCAAAAGTATTTATAATAAAATTTATCAAAACTTAACTAAAAATCCACCTTATGTTTCACTTAGTTATATAAATATCAACAAAAATAAAATTCATACACAAACTAAATATTCACATAAAGAGTTTTTATGAAGAAATTATTCTGAATTACAAATAAAACCAGATGGATATAAATATCTTAATTCTGCTAAATGACAAATAAACAAAATTCTAAATAATAACAATTATCCAGATACTATTTTAGAACTTGATGATTTAGCTGGTGGAATATACACAACATATACTGAAATAATTCAAAAACATCATTTATTTGAAAAGTTTAAATCTTTTTTAAAAAAGGATTATCCACAATTTCTTGAAGATAAAAAACTTGATTTTAACAAATATTCACCAAGGCAACTTGAACAAATTTATTTAGGTTTACAAGCATCAGTTGATGTTGATAAATATTTGGATTCAAAATGAGAATACGATCAAATGCAGCAAATTAGAATAGGTTTACAAGCAAAAATTGATATAAAAGACTATTATGATAATAATTTAGATGGATTAAAGATGCAGCAAATAAGAGAATGTATTTTTAATGAACTAGATATAAAGAATAAATATAAAAATTATTGAGCAGATTCTGAAAATGATAGTAATTATGATATTAATAAAGCAGATATCAATGTAAAGGACATATTTAATGAAAATTTTGATGACAAAATAAATATCGTTTTTAATGATATTCTCAATCCTAATATATCTTCATTAAATGAAGATGCGAAAGAGACTAAGAATGAAATAAATGTTAAAATTGTTAAAAATATAGATAAAGAAAGTAAATCAGATAATGATGAAAATTCAGATGTTGATAATAAACAAGTGAATGACTTAGTTATTGAAGAAGATAGCGGTATAGTTATGTAAGTTTTAAATTTCAATTGAAAATATTTCCTTAAAATAGATAAAAAAATAATAAATTCACTAAATCTTATATATAAAATTTTGATATAATAATAATATCGTGTATCATAAAATAATTCGATATATTTATATAAATAAATGGAGTAAAATGAAAATCAAAAAGAAATTAATATCGCTTTTACTAATTTCATCTAGTGTCGCAGCAGTAGCGACAACTGCAGTTGTTGCTTCTTATATTTCGGTAAAGAATGTTCCAGTTAAAACTCAATCAATGCATATGTCATTAGCACCATTAAAATATTTTGATGGTGATAATGAAGTTAAAACAAATGAATCAGATAAGAAAACCAATTCAGATAATAAAAATTCATCAAAACAGGAAACAAAAGAGTTACAAGAAGCAAAAGATGGATACAAACAACTTATAGCGTCAATTTTAACTAACGAAAATAGCATTTTCACTGATAAATCTTTTAATCAATATAAAAAAATAGTAGATGATGAGAAGAAAATTCTTGATGAAAAACTTGACAAAAAAGAAATTACTGTTTTTGATGTAAGACTAGCAAATTCAAAAATTATTCATTATAAGTATCAATTAGTGATAAATGATGCAAAATTAGATGATGTTTATAAAATCATAACAGATTTAACAACAAAAATAAAAAATGATGGTGCCGCAGAAGTTCAAGCAGAAATTGATAAAAAAGTAGCAGACTTTAAAAAATCTTATGCAGATGCAAAAGATAATAATCAAAAAACAGAACAATTAACTAAATTAACTGAAATTTTCCTTGATGCAACATTGATTCAACCTGCTATTAAAGATCTTAACACCACTAATATTAATTCACTTAAATTAGAAATTGAAAACACCTGAAAAGAAAATGCATTTTTCACTGTGGATTCATTTAAACAGTTTTCAGATGAAAAAACAAAACTTATAAATCAACTGCAAGATTTATTAACTAATGGTACATCAATTACACAAGTGCAAGAAGATCAAGTTAATTCAGATTTAAAAAATTCAATTAATAAGTTAGTTATAGAATCATCTAAATTATCAGATGCAGAGAATAAATTAAAAGAACTTATAAGCAAGTTACCTAATGAAAAAGATAAAAATACCAAAAAATCAGTTCAAGATGTTGCAAATGAAAAATTAGCAGAAATCAATAATGCTAAAACAGGTGAAACATTACCATCTGATAAATTACAAGATTTATCTACATTGTTTATAAATGTCTGAAGTCAAATAAATAACCAAGAACTGATACAAAACTTTAAAGAGAAATTAAATCGTGAAATTAAAATAATAAGCGACAACGATGAAGTCCAAGTTCTTTCAAATGAAGTGCAAAAAGCAGTGACAATAGAAGATCTTAAAAAGGTACAACTAAAGATAACTGAAAAAATAGCAACTCAAAAAGAAGTGATTGAAGAACCAGAATCTAAATCTACTACAGCAGCTATAATTATTACATCGATTGTAATTGGTATTCTAGCAGTTGTTGGAGTTGTTATTTCATGAATTGCTGCTCCTCGCAAAGAAAAGAATAAAGATTCAAAAACCCAAGAGCAAGAACAAAAAGCAGAAAATTAATTTCTGTTTTTTGATATTTAATTAGTTAACTGATTTTATAAATTATAAGAATATATTGTTTCTAAAACTATATCCGTAGAAACAAATATTAACAAAGATTAGCGAATGATTCCAAGATCATATTTATTAATCAAAAACTTAATTAATATGATAAATCAATATTTTATAAATATACTTAGATAATTATAAAATTATATTTCTTTATTAATTGTTGAAAAATTTCCGTGTATAATGAAATATTGTTCAAATCTCTCTGGAGGGGGGGATTCTATAAACACAATTAAATAAAACACTGAATCAATAATGTTGATATAAGTTGCACAAGATTTTCTTATCTGTTTTTATATATTTAAATAAGATAGTTATAATATATTTATGGTTAAATAATGGAAAAATTTTCATTTATTTATCGTAAATTACAAATAAAAATATATAATTATAGAGCAAAGAATTTATTTAGTGTTTATCTTGTTTATACTTTTCATTAATAAGTAATTTAATCAAAGTAATTTTTCATTTTTAATTTTTATATTTATAACACTAAATTTATTATGCAAATAAAGATATAAAGTGAAATTTATATCTTTATTCTTATATCTTAATTTTAAGAAAGGTTTAAATGAAAAAAATACACCAGAAAATTTTTCTTTTATTATCAGGGATTACTTCATCAACGATAATATTAGCTACTGCATGTTCTAATCAAACTGATAATAAACCAAAGCAAGTAATTATAAATCCAAAATTAATTAATTTATCAACATTACAAACAACATCAAAATCAGCAAAAATAAAAGCTATAATTGATGCAAGCAAACCTGAATATAATAATGCAACGGATTTTAAGATAATATTTAATAACATTTCTTATATAGCTTTTGAGATAAAAACATCTAATAACCAAAAAGAAATTATATTTAACTTAAATGATTTAAATCCTGCTACTATCTATAGATTTATAAAATTAGAATTTAAAAATAGTATTTTAAATTCAGATGTCAATAATTTTTCTTTTACAACTACACAACAAAGTGATTTGACACCACCAAAAAAAAATGAACCTGATCCTGAAAGTGAAAAATCTCAACCTATTGACAAACAAGAATCATATAAAATCGAATCTGTTCAAACATCTAATGTTCATACAACATCTGCTATATTAAAAATTAAGATTCACACATCATCTGATATTTTAAATGCAAGTAATTTTATATTAACATTAAATAATCAAAACTACACTTCTTCGTCATTCAACAAACAAACAAAAGAAGTAACTTTTGAATTAGACAACCTAAACATAAATACAACATATAAGTTAAATAAATTGTTAATAAATGATAAAGAATTTCCATCATTTGATTTTAGTTTTAAGACAAAAGCAGAAAATGTAGTTGAATCATTACAAGCAAGTTCGATTAGTCACAACAGTTTATCAATCACATTCTCTTTGACAGATAATAATTTAGATGTCACACAATTAAATGTAGAAGTAAGCGATTACAGTCAACCTATTTTAGTTTCATTTAATCAAGAAACTCAAAGTTACAATTTTACTTTAACTAATTTAACCCCACAAAAATCATATACTATCAATTCTATAAGTTATCAAGGTAAGACATTATCAATAAAACCCTTGAATCACACCTTTACAACCACTTCTAATGCATTGCAAGTTAATCAAGCACATTTGGTATCAAAAAGCAAAAATACTGCTGCAATCGAGTTTAATTTAAACCGCGATATAACAGACAATGAATTAGCATCATTATCGGTAGATTTAACAAACAACGAAGCAACAACCAAACATAATAAATTTAAATATTTATCAAACCATAAGATATTGCTTCAAATAGATTCACTAAAACCACAGACAACCTACAAACTAACTAAATTAACTTTAAATAACAATGATATAGCATTAAACCGAGAAAATCAACTTTCTTTTACAACATCAAAAGAAGTTGCTGCTGATTCATTTGTAATTAGCAAAATAACTTATAAAGATATCACTGCTACTTCTGCTACAGTGCATATTGACTTTAGTTCAAACGATCTTTTAAATGAAAACCATCATGAATTTGAAGTAAATTTAGATAATAAAGTTTATAAATTTAGTGATTATAATCCATCTGAATCATATGTTGAAATTGTGCTTGATAATCTTGATTTTCATACTAAGTATTTTGTAAATTCAGTTACACTAAATGATAAAACTTTAACATTACCAACTGATGAATCACAAAAATCATTTACCACCTTGGACTGAAATCGTCCGGTAATATTAAATAGTTTAGGATATACTTTTGAAGATAAAGTTTCAGCTGATTCATCTGATGTGATGTCATTAGATTTTGGTGTTATTGATTTATTTCCACTTCATCGATCTCAGTATTTCTTTACAGCAGAATTTACTGATGAAAGTGCAAATAAAGACTACAATTTAGATTTTTTTGCTACACCTAAGGAAAATAATAACAATCAATTAAGTTTAGATAATATTCGCATCTTTGTTAAAAATAATCCTGAAGAAGCTGATGAAGGACATTATTATGATTTAGAACCAAATAAAACATATAAACTCAAAGCATTAAAATTAACTAATGGTGATGGACAAAGTGAACACGGAACACTTACTTTTACTTTAAAACAAGGTGCTTCATTTATCATTGATACACATATTAACACCACCAGATATCAAAATGTTGAAATAACTAATACTAATAATAATTTAAATGTTTCACTTAGTTTATCAGCCGATTCAAGTGATCCTGTTTCAGTTGATATAAAAAGTGATTTTGGTGGTTTATGAAATATAAATTTAACTAAAACAAATGATAAATATACAGGAAGCTTACAGATTAATAATTTTCCGTCTGGAACATACAGCATCGCAAGAGTATATTTAAATTCAAAACCTATTTTTGTAAATAAAAATAATAAAGGTAACGATACATTAAGAGTTGATGCAAGTAAACCAACAACAAATAATATAAATACAATAAACTATTCATATGATAAATTTAATTATCAACATAATATTATTTTAGATTTACAAAGTAATAACACTGTTAATACATTTGTCTATAAACAGTCTCCAAATATTGTTATACAAAAAAATGACTCGGAAGATTTTATTAATTTAAATAGTATATGAAATCCGAATACTAATAAATTAGAAATAAAAACTTTAAATTTAGATTTTGCAACAACTTATAAAGTTATCGGAATTGGTAGTGTACATATTAACGAAAATAAGTCATTTACAACTATAGCTAAACCTACTACAAAAGCACAGCTTAGTGTTGATGAGTTAAATAATCTAATTAATTCAATCAATCACTTAACATTAAAAAAACGTTGATGAGCATCTGGTATTAAAAAAGCTTTATTAGCAGATAAAGATTTATTTAAATACTTTAATTTTTCAAATAAAAATGGATTCGATAATGAAATAACATTTAATTTTGATGAAAGTAAATTTAGTAATCTAAATGAATTAAATGGTACATTATCGCTGACTTTGAAATTAAGTAGTGGAAATAATCATTCAATTGAAAAAACTTTTAAAATTGAAAATTTATACTCAAAAGCTTGAATTATTGCTAATAAAACTAACACATTATTATTCGATCCATTAGTACATATCTCAAAAACAGGTATGAAAAAATCCACCAAGGACTTTGATGATGCATATAAAGATGCTAAATATAGTAACATTGATGATTTAGATTCATCTTTTGGAAAACCTGCTATTATCGTTGATCTAAACGATGCATCGCTACAAAACTTTATTGATATCGATGATGGACTAAAAAGTTATGATCCAAGTGTTTTTAAAGCATATTTTGTTAAATATAAGGATGATGAAAATGTCTATAAACCATATAAAACCACTGCATATGCTCCATTAGGTATGATTCAATATAAAATAATGTTTTGATTCAATCCAACTAATGCTGAAGATAAATATACTAACCAAATTACACCTTTGTGATTAGTCGGATTTAATAATTATACTAACAAAGATGCAAAAGATTGATATACATATTTATCAAGGCAAGCAAAATTATATGCATCAGCAGATTATTTAACTGTTAATTCTTCATATGGTCTTAAATCAACTGCAACCGAGAGTGCTGAGCAAATGGTTGCATCAATAAATAATAAAGCAAATTCTCAAGAAAAAGTAGATTATCTTGATAAATATACTAATTTAATCAAGTTTATTAATGATAATTATAATGTTATAAAAGATGCCTATAATCCAGCTGTAGCACGCAGTTATTATCAAATTGAAATTATAAATGCATCAAAAATTGAATATGGTAAAAACAAGTTTGTAGATATTGCTTTTGCATTAAAACCAATATATTTGGGTGCAAGTGATGCATATAAAGCAAAAACAGATATTATAGCAAAAAATGTTATCCATATCCAATTACTTAACAATAATTAAAAATATCCCGAAAAACTTTCTTCGGGATATTTTTAATCCTTAATTAAGGTTAAATTAATGGTATATTCACCTAAAAGTTGTCCATCTTTAGCTAGTGTATAAGTGAATTCAAATAAATCATCAGCAAAGTTTTTATAAAACCAATTTGATACTAGTTCGATTGCTTGGTTGCGTCAATTATAACCTTCAAGATCTAATAAAAACTTAAATTCTTTTTGGTATTTTAAATATACGGTTGTAGCACCTGCATAAATATTGATATTGGTTTCTGATATTTCGATTCGATTTCGAATTCCTTGTGAAGGTTCGCTAAAAGTTAAAATGTGATAACCATCATCAAATTCATAATCTAACACAGAAATAAAATCAATATCTTTTGATTCACCATTTTGTTTTGTTGTTGATTTAAAATTAATTTTCATATTTTTTTAATGCATCCTTGATAAATTCTGGTCCATATAAATATATTGCTTTTGCTAGCTCAGGACCATGTTGTTGCGATGTAGTGGCAAGACGTATGGGCATAAAAAGATTTTTGCCTTTGATGTTTAAGTTCTTTGAAGTGGCATTAATTGCATCTTGAATATTTTCGATACTAAAGTTATTAAAGTCTATATAATTTTTAAATTCATTGATAACTTGAATTTCATTATCATTAAATTCAAAGTATTTATCAATAGGATTAAGATAAAGCATCAAATTTTGATTCATTTCTGCATATGTAATAGCACTTTGTTTAAATGTATCGATAAATAAATTAATTCATTGTAAACTTTTATTACTATTATCAAGTGATAAATGTTTTAAAATTTCATTGTTATCTTGAGTTTTCATATATTGTTTTGAAAATCAATTCATTTTCAAAATATCGAATTTTGATGGACTTTTACTTAAACGATTTGGATCGAATTTTATAATATTTTCATAATGCGACATCATTTCACTAGCATCTGCTGCAGTTCAACCTAATAATGATAAAAAGTTAAATATTGCTTGAGGTAAATATCCTTCATTTTTATAATCTTCTATAAATTGTTTTAATGATGTATCGCGTTTAGAGAGTTTTTTACCTTCCATATTAGTAATAATGGTAAGATGTCCAAATTCAGGCATATTTCAGTTAAGCATTTGATATAAAGCAATTTGTTTTGGTGTGTTTCCGATATGCTCTTCACCTCTTAAAATATGTGTAATCTGCATATCATAATCATCGATTACTACTGCAAAGTTATAAGTAGGATATCCATCAGATTTGATAATTACTCAATCACCAATTTCATCTGAGTTAAAACTTATTTGTCCACGTACTATATCATTTCATTGATAAACTTGATTTTTTGGCATCGCTAACCGAATCGAATAAGCACCATTTTGATCACGAATTTGTTTTTCTGCATCGGAGATTTTTAATCAATTGCGATTATAACGAAAACTAGGAATACCTTTTGCATCGCTTTCTTGCTTTTGTGCTTCTAATTCTTCGGTTGTATCATATGCTTTATAAGCAAATCCTAGTTCTAACAACATATTTGCAACTTGTTGGTAGCGACCTAGTTTTTCGCTTTGTCGATATTGGCCATATTTTGGGTTTGGTTTTAAAGGTGATTCGTCAGGTATGATACCTAATCAAGCCAAATTATCTATCTGTGATGCTTCACCACCGATAACATTGCGTTTGACATCTGTATCTTCAAGACGGAAGATAAATGTTCCATTATAATGTTTTGCAAATAAATAGTTAAATAAAGCTGTTCGAGCTCCTCCGATATGTAAATAACCGGTAGGACTTGGTGCATAACGTGTTCTAACTTTTTGCATTTACATTATCCTTGAATGCATGATCTGAGTATGCAGAATTTACTCCTTTATCAAAAAGGTGTGTTTTGTAATTTGTTCCATAAAGTTTTTCAAGAGCTTGCTTAAAGGAATTATTTTGATCTTTACCTCCACCATAAATAACATCATATTGAGGGGTGTTGTAATCACCAAATGCTCCATCGTAGTTAACACCCGATGAACGCAATGCTGTAGCAATAGTAACCCTTGAGTCAAAGAATACTGAATCAACTAAAGCAACTAATTCGTTTTTCTTAGTTCTAACACCAGTCCCGGATGCACCACCACCGACATTAAAGTCTCTTATCGCATATGATAGTCCTGAATGGTAGTATTCTTTTCCATCATCTTTGGATGTAAATAGATTTGGTTTATTATCACCATAAGATAAAAACGGAAGTGCTAAAAAGCGATCAAAGACACCTTTGCGGTTCTTAAATTCAGAAAGTACATTTGAATGTGATAAAAATCCACCACGTTGTGCTCTTGGATTATTTGCTAAATCTGTTGAACTTTTTCCGTATAAAGAACGGTTGGCATTAGTTCATAATGAATATGAATAAGGTGCACTAGTTATTAAATCTTTATTTGTATATTGTTCATCACCTTCTTTTAAAAAGAAGTCGACAAACCCTTGTGATTTAGTTTGTGTTGCTGGAAAACCAACAAGGTAAAGTAAGTTGTAATCAGAAACAGGTTTTTTCTTGTGATCATCAATTTGACGTTTAATAATTGGCCCATCTACACTATCATAACCACTTTGTGATAAGTAATCAAAAGTAGGAAATGATACTTTATTTGTATTGTTTACATAATCATTTGACATATCTTTAGCAAATTGCTCTTTGGTTTTTCCGTTTAGGAAGTTTTCAGGTAATTTATCAACATCTACTTCAAAAATAGCGAAATCTAAAAATTCTTTTGCATTTTGAGCATTAGTTGCAACTGATGTAGGGTCAAATTTAAAGAAGTCGCGACCATCTAAAATAACCTTAACTGAATTTTTATCAAAGCTAAAATTTGAAAAATGCTGATCAAAAGGAATGGTTTTTAACTGATTACCAATATAACTACCATTATTATTTAAACGAGTTAATCTTAAGGTAAAATCAGGTAAAGAACTTATACCATTTACCACGTGGTAGTTAGTGATAAAGTAGAATTTGGTTGGATAACTTTGGCCTTCTTTGATTTCATAATCAATTATTGATGCAGTTCCGGCTTCAGTTTCTTGTTTTTTTGGATAACCAACTAATTGGTTGAAATCAGTTGGTTTATTTTTGCTAATATAATCTTTAACTTTTTGTTTTACGGTATTATCTAAACCGGCTGTTTCATCTAATTTTTTGTAAATTTTATAATATTCAGATTTTAATCAATTAGTATATATGACTGCATCTTTTTCATTACCACCTTCCTTTTCGTTTCCATAGTCAGCCACAAGTTGCTTTTCGGTATCATCTTGGATAAGTTTTCAAACACCACGGTTACCATTCGATTTGTTTCATCTGTCTAATAATTTTGTTTTAGTATCTGAATCTTTAAGTTGATTTATCAAGTTTCCCAAATCTATATTATTTGTTAATGCAGTGGTTAAAAGGTTTTGTTGATTTTCATCTTTAGTAAATAAAAAATGATTAATACTTACATGATAAGATTGTTTGGCAAAATCTGAATATTGTTGGTTAGTGATAGTTCGTGCGACTCCTGTATTATTTTCTGGATTATTAATAGCATCAGTTCAGTTAGCAGCCACACGAGGACTGATATTAGGAAGTTGTAATTTCAATTTATCTTTATCATTAACTGCAATTGAATACCCCTTGATTCTTAATTCATCATAATTTGGCATATCCAGTTTTTTTAATTTTGCATCAATTTCTTGTTTTTGTTGCGAAGTTAAATTACTTGTAAGAGTCGAATCTGCGCTAAGGTATCTGTTTTTAATTAAATTTCAATCATAATCAAATTGTTGATCTTGATTCATATTAATAAAGTAGTTTACTTGGTCATTTTCACTAACATTTTTGGTTTGACCAAAGTTAAATTCTTCTTTTTTCTTAAATCCATCGATTGTAAAACTTTTATAAACATCAGCATCTTTACCAAAAGCCATAAATATAGTTATTTTACCATTAGCATCATCTACTTTGGTATTTGTTATGGTAAATTGAGGAATTTCATTTTCTTTTGCTGATAATTTTAAAATAAGTTTTCCTGGTTCCCTAATAGCAATTGCATCCTTTGTTACATCAACATTTGAAGCATATACATCTGACTTATTTCCTGAAAAATCAATATTAAATAAATCATTTAAAGAAGATTTTTCAACTTTTTGCTGTAATTCATTTTTTGTAAGTGTATTACCAGGATTTTGTGGATTTGTTCCAGGATTAGTCCCTTGATTTCCAGAACCAGGATTATCAGGGTTTTCTTTTTTGTTTTCACCTTCATTTGCATTTGAATTGGTTTTTGTTCCACATGCAACAGCAGAAATAGCTATAAAAGCAGCAGTAGCATTAAAAAGCAAGAATTTAGATAAAAACTTGGATTTTTTTATTTTTAATGGCATAATTTCTCCTTATTATTTAATATAAGATAATTTGAATAAATTTTACTACTTTAATTTTAAAAAAAATATTTTTAATTTTCCAAAAGTAATAAAATATTTTCAAATAAATCATTGATATTATACTAAATATAAAAAATTTTTTAAAGTGTTATAATATCAATACAAGGAGATATATTATGAAACGGACCTGAAAAATTAGTTTAATTGCTCTTTCTTCTATTGTGATAACCTCGGCTGCATCTGGGGTGTTTGCTAATATTGTTGCAACTGCTGCTGATAACAGTTATCACTCATTTACTGTTAGTGATCAACAAACCTTTGATACTCGCAGTAACCTTATTTTAGAAGGAAGTAAGACTTCAAAGGATTATAACCTAAAACAAAAAGATCCAGAAACAGTCAAAACTCCTGAAAAAGAAGAAATCAAAACTATTCCTTCGGATGTACATCAAGAAGATATTATTAAAGTACAACCAAAACCACAAGAGCCTCCAAAAAAAGAAGAAATCAAAAAACCTGAGGAACCTAACCCACCACAACAAGTTATACAACCTGTACAACCTGTTGAAAAACCACAACAACCAAAAACAGTTACTAAAACTGTGCAAACAGATGTAGGTAATATTCAAGTTACTGTTGAAGATGTTCCTCCACGTGTAGATAAACGTAGCGATCAAGAAAAAGGAATCACAAATCGTATACCATATCGTGCTGAATTAGTTCCTGATTTAAAAGATGTTAAACTTAATGCTGAAAACTATGCGCAAACAGTTTCAAATGGAGAAGCATCATTGAAAGCCTTTAGTAATCTTTGAGCAGGTGTTCCAGGAAAACCTGGTCCACTTCAAGAATACTATAAAGACTTATATATTTCTAGAGGTCATGATGAATTGCAAAATTATTTAAATAATAGTCCTAATGATTTAAATTTAATTTTACAATTATATGATAAATATCGTAATGTAATTGAGGCTGGTAATGCTAAGAAATTTATGTATGATTCAGTTCAAAATAAATATGATGAATGATTTAGCCGTACCGATACTTTAGAATATATCCCACCAGTTCGTGGTTATGGAAAAGAGTATTTAAAAGTAGGGTGATTATGAATAGCAATGAATATGGACCCAAGTAAGTTTAAAGAATTATCACAAAACCTTAAAAATGAACTTGCAAAAGGATTTTATATCAGTAAAGATGAAAGAAATGTTTATGTAAATGATAAAGGTGAACTAGATTCATATGCAGTAAGTCCAATTTTCAATTCAGTTGTTGCTGAAATGAAACGAAATAATGCTGAAAAGCGAGCTTTAGGATATGATACACAATGAACTCGTAGTCCTGATGACATTGCCCGTGGTAATTATCCTGGGTGAAGAAAATATGATGGTGATATGTCATATAAATACCATAAATATGGTTTTGAAAGTGATGATGGAATTTCAGTAACTGAATATAACAAAGAATCATCGAATACTGCAAATCCTAATGGGCCTAAAAAAGCATTTATAATGACTGCTGATTTAGCTAATGAAAAAGCATTTGCTAAAATAACCAATGTTATTAAAAATATGGTAGCTGCAAATGATATTCCGCTGGGAATTAGAATATTAAACATCGGTAAATATGATGATGCTCAAAATATTAGAAGTTTATTATCAGTGTTGCCTAAACATTTACCTTTATTAGAATTATATTTTGATAGCTTTAACACATCTGCTCTTGAAGCTATTTCTGATAAAAATATTGATGAACTTGGTTTATACACCAGCTTAAATTCACTTGATGAAAGATGATCAATTAATCCATGAGCGCTAAGAAATGTAGCTTGAGTAAATACCTTAGACTATAATGTAAGTTCCGATTATAATCGATATGAAAAAATTACTACTAGAATTACTTTTAATTCACTTGCTTTTGATGAAGATGACTGACATGGTGAAAATGATATGACAACAATTAATAATGGATTACGTATGGCATATGTAACCAGAAATAATGAACGTATTTTCCAAGGTGCAATGGGTCCAGGGTTGAAACCCGATCGTAATGCTTCTGGAAATTCATATCCGACTGGTTTAGATTTATCTCGAATTAAAGAAGCAAAAGGACTTAAAAATATGATTTTCTATGATGAAGATCACGGTTATTCAACCTTACGTAAATTAACCAGAATTGTCTTATATAATAATTCCGATACATGAGAAACTGATACTGATAATATGAATAAAGCACAATTTGCTATGGTTTTAGCAAAAGATATCCCGATGCCTCGCTCTAAAATTATTTTTTCAAATGGCAAAGGAACCAAGAATATTTTAATTAAACCAAAAATACCAGGTGCGACTTTAGATGGAACTGGTTTAGCTAACTTATCAACATTGATTGCTTATAGCGATGGAACTTTCTTTAAAGAAACAACTAAAATCTTTGTTCCAAATAACGCAACCAATTTATATAATCAATTAAAGGCTAATGGATATAATGTTGACTATCAATCAAATGATATACAAGAAATATAAAAATAATACCTTAAAAGGTATTATCCCAAAATGCAATCTAAAAAGCTACACTATAAAAATTAGACTATTGTGTAGCTTTTTTTGTATAACCACAAATATTTTCAATAATAAATTTACGATATTAATTTAACAAAAGCAAAAATAATTTTGAACTTACAAAGTCATTAATCCCAAAAGTTAAATTTTAAATTTAGTAACTTTTTTTATTTTTTATGCAAGCTTAAAAAATAAAACCTGCTTTGTAAACTGAGTTTGCAAAGCAGGGAGTTTTTTTGTTTCTTTTTTACAAAAAAGAAAGTTCCTCCGCCTATTTTGCCATTAGGCGAGAGCGGAGGGGGGTGGTAAAAGTGCAAAACAGATAAATGTATTGTATGTATATTTTACAAAGAGAAGCTTTGTTTTTGTTATTTCTAAATAAAATTATTACGGTTGTAAAAAACCCCTTTTCTATCTAGTGAATAGAAAGGAGCCTCTCATTAATAATTTTACCCTGAAAACAAGAATTTGATTAGAATTTTTATTAAAAACAGAGAAAAAATCACTAACTGAAATTTCAACAGAAATGAAAATTTCACGTTCATCTATCAGCAGAGAAATAAAGAGAAATTCGCATTTATTTGGTTATGATGCTTATTATGCGCAAGAAAAATGTGAGATAAGAAATCAATGAAAAAAGCATTGTATTTTAAAATCACACATGCATAAATATGATATATTTTCGCAAATTTTCCTTAGCAAATTTAATAAAAGAAGTTTTGGAATCGATGTCACTTATCAGTATATTAAAAATACTAAAAATGTGCAAATACAGCTTTAAGAACAGTATTCAACTGAATCGAAAGTGGTGTTTGAGTTATAAGCAGAAAAGACTGTTTACGCAGCAAATATAGAAAGAAACATCCAGATGACTACAAAAGTAGAGTAGAAAAATTAGTAGGAAAAAGATGGATTCGTCCTTTTTGATCTCGTCCAACTAGTATTGCAGAAAGAAGTGAATATGGACATTGAGAAGTCGATTTAATCGTAGGAAGAAACCGTGCAAAACATAGTCATTTACTTATTTTCACAGAGAGAATGACAAGATATGGAATTATCATTCTTCTACCAGAAAAAAATCCTTGAAAGATTAATCGATTACTTTGAGACACAATTAAAAAATACAAATTAAATGTTAAATCAATTACACAAGATAATGGTTGAGAATTTAAGAGTCTTTTTTATTTAGCATACAGATTACAAATTTATATCTACAAGGCAGACCCATATGCATCGCAGCAAAAGGGTGGGATTGAAAATTTCAACGGACTGGTTCGTAGATATTTTCTAAAGGGCACAAACTTCAATAATGTCACAGAAGATCAATTACTTTTAGTCCAAAACGAAATAAATAAAATGCCTCGAAAACTTTTTAAATACCAAAGTTCAGATGAGTTATTTTATCATTACAATTATTTTTTAGATCCTTGAAAACCTATACCAGATGAAGAACCTTTATATGCTTACAGTTATTTAAAAAGACAATCAAATACATCGAAAAATAAATTTTTCAAGAAATATAAATAGAAAATTAAACTAGATAGAAAAAGGAATATCAGTAATTTTTGATTACTGATTTTGTTTTCTTTCTTTTTTTCTTTTGTGAAAAATATAAGTAAACAAAAGAAGACAAATATTGATTTTTAAGTCTTTATTTGTCTTCTTAATCATTGCATTTAGTGTAGCTTCTTTAATTGCAATTCAGCATAATACCTTAAAAGGTATTATTTTATTTCTTTATAATTTGATTCGTCAATGAATTTATCACCCGATAATTCCTTACGTTTTTCTCGCATCTGTTCTCATGATAAACTTGGATCTGCAAATTCTTTAAAATCTAATCCTGATTCTAAGGCAAGCCGTATTTCTTCCATCTGTCAAGCATCAAAAAGACCACTAGAATATAAACTGGTATCAACTCCACTTTCTAAACCAAGACGTATTTCCTGCAATTGCCCATGACAATACGAATCTAAATCATTATTTCGTAATTCGACATAATCTGGAAATTGATTAACTAACAACTCTTGTTCGCGACTACGACCTTGATATTCAAATAATGCTTCTTGGTATTCCCTTTTAATTCAAATTAATAAGTTTTGTAGTTCTTTAAGTGTTTGTGGGTCCTTGTTACGTTTTTTTTCGATTTCAAGCAATAAAGTTTTCTTAGCTTCGCGTTGTTTTGATGTTAAAGTCGCATCATCACGAACTCAATCATAATCACGCTTTAAAAAGTTATCACAAGCATATAATGTCTTAGCACGCACTTGATTTTTTTTATCAATATATACATGCGAAAGCGATACAAGTGGTCGATTTTTACTTAAATTATCAATTATCCCTTTATATAACTCATGAATTTGTTCGATGTTAAAAAAATCTGTTTCTAAATAATAAATTGATTCTTCATCAAAAACTTCATGCAGATCATGGTCACTTATTTTATAAATTTCAGATGTATCTATAAAGCTATCATGGATAAATAAACCAGTTTTTGCTTTAGGAACCTTGATTTCATATTCCAATTTAGCCCGCTTATGATGAAATTTGTTTTTGGCACTTCGCGCTTTAACGTAGTAATAAACATCTTTATAAATATCTAAAAAAACTACAATTGGATGTACACCAAAATTATTTTCAAGTCGATCAAAGGTAACTGATTCATATGGTTTGAAAGGTTTTAATGGTTCAAAATGTTTTTGTATTTTATCTTTTTGTTCTGACATATTAACTCCTTTAATAAAATTATAAAACATTAAAATAAAGCAAAAGCAAATTTTTAAATTTATATATAATAAAATAAAGGGGTAAAATGATTGATAATAAATTAACTTATATCACACTGTTTTCATCAGCAGGAGTTGGTTGTTTCGGGTTTAAAAAGCAAGGATATGAATGCATCGCTACAAACGAATTGCTTGATAAACGTTTAAATATACAACGAATAAATAATAAATGTAAATATCAAAGCGGTTACTTATTAGGTGATATTAAAGAAAATTATGAAAATTTATATAATGAGATACAAAGATGACATTTACTTGGCAATGATGTTGTTGATGTAATTATTGCTACTCCCCCGTGTCAAGGGATGAGTGTTGCAAATCATAAAAAGAATAACAATGATATAAACCGAAATAGTTTAATCGTAGAAAGTATAAAATTAATTAACAATATTCAACCAAATTTTTTTATTTTTGAAAACGTTGCTTCCTTTTGAAAGACGGGGTGTTTATATAACAAAAAAATCGTTACAATATCAGAAGCTATTAAAGAAAGTTTAGGTAAAGATTATGAATATCAACATAAAATTATAAATTTCAAAAATTATGGTAGCAATTCATCAAGAACACGAACCTTAGTCATTGGTGTCCATAAGAAATTAGCTGATAAAATTGATGTCGAGAAACTTTTTCCTAAATATCAGGACGAAAAAACACTTTATCAAGTTATTGGTGATATGAAAACCTTAAAATGAGGCGAATATGATGACGATGATTTTTTTCATAGCTTCCGAACTTATAAACACCATATGCAATCATGGATACAAAATATCAAATCAGGACAATCAGCATTTAATAATTTAGAAGATATAAATAAGCCACATAAAATTATTAATGGTAAAATAATAATAAATAAAAATAAAAATGGTGATAAGTATAAAAGACAAAGTTTTGATAAGGTTGCTCAATGCATTCATACCAGAAACGATCAATTAGCAAGTCAAAATACAATTCATCCGAATCAAAATAGAGTATTTTCTATTCGAGAGTTAATGAAAATGATGACAATACCAAATGATTTTAAATGAACTAATATCCCTCTGTCACAGTTGAATAAGTTATCTTATGAAGAAAAAGTTGCTTTTTCAAAAAAGAATGAAATGAATATAAGACATTGTATCGGTGAATCAGTTCCTACTGTAATCTTTGAACAAATTGCTAAAAATATTAAGAAAGAGTTTTTTTGATGAAGAAAAGTTTAAATAAACAACAAATTAAACAAATTATAGAAAAAAAATGAATTAATAAACCATCAGAATTTAATTAAATTTATTAAAAATAGCAAACACAAATATGATTTCAATAGTTTATCTAGAATAATTGAATTATCTAATAGTAAGCGTAATTATTATGCAGCATTTTATACACCACAAATAATTTTAGAGCAAATAAATTCACAATTACCCGAATTTACAAAGAAAGAAATTAATATTTTAGAACCTGCAGTGGGTTCAGGTAATTTTTTACCTATTTTATTTAGAAAATATCAAAATAATATTGTGAATTTAACAATTATTGATATAAATAATGAATCAATAGAACTTTTAAAGATTCTTTATGAAAACAATATACCTGAAAATTTTAAGATTAAATATGTAAATGATGATTATTTAATGTTAAAATTTAATAAAAAATTTGATTTAATTATTGGAAATCCACCGTTTACCAAAATAAATAAAATTAAAAAAGTTGAATATCAAAATTTACATCAATATTCAGAAAATTTAAAAAATTTAGCAGGGTTATTTTTAGAAAAATCCTTTTTAGAAGCCGAAAACATTTCACTGATAATGCCAAAAAATTTATTAAATACACCAGAATATCAAGAAACACGTAACTTATTAGTTAATTTTAATATTTCATCAATTATAGATTTTGGCGAAAAAGGATTTGATGATATTTTAATCGAAACTATTAATATAACAATTTCAAAATGTATTATAGATAGAATTTATATTAAATCATTACCCAAAAAACAAGAAAATTATCAATTCAGGGACTATATTTTCTCTAAGGAATTGCCATACTGAGTTATTTATCGTGATGAATTTTTTGATTTTGTGTATAAAAAAATGGAATTTGATATTTTTAAGGTATTTAGAGACCGTCAAATTACTAATTCAATACTTATTAATAACAAACAAAATACAATAAGAGTCTTGAAGTCTAAAAACATCGATGATAGTGGAAAAAGTATCAGCGAAATAGAAAATTATGATTCTTACATCCTGGATGTTGTTGCAAAAAAATTAGATGTCTATAAATATCTTGATTATGAAAATGCTTATTTAACACCTAATATGACTTATAAACCTAGGCTAATATCAAAACCAAAAGGTTATCTAACAAACGGATCAGTAGCAATATTAATACCTAAGAATAATTTAAAGTTAAATGACAAACAAAAAGAATATATTTCGACTGATGAGTTTAGAAAGTTCTATCATATTGCACGAAATTATCAAACTCGTTCAATAAACATTGATTCTTCAAGTGTTTTTTGATTCGGGAAGAACAAGGAGTTGAATTAGATGTATAAATTATTAAGCGATTTCTTCGATGATAAGAATTATGATTTAAGAATTTCAAAAAATTCTAGATGAATTGATCAAAAGTGTACATATGATGTTTTGTCAATAGTTTCTGATTGTATTTTAGAATATATCAATAATAAAATGGATACATTTAAAGTAAAAGACATTTGATTTAATGAATATACAGTTATAAATGTTTCAAATCTATTTACCAAACCAAATCCATCGAATAAATCATCAAGAGAATACGATAAATATTTTGGACAACCTATTAATTTACTTGTATATGCAGGAGTTTTAAAACAAAACAAAGTAAATAATGTAAGACACTTTAAGGTAACTAATAAAGAAATTTTAGAATATATTGCATTAAGACCAATGAATGCTCTAAACTTTTTATGTGAGTATATCAAAAAGGTTTTAAAAGATACTGATATATATCATTATTTTGTGAATTTTTTAAACAACACCAATGCTTATACCTTTAAATATTAAATGAACATTTAACAAATTTTTATAAACAAAATACAAAAATTAAAGGAACCCTAGAAATTTATAGAATTTTACTAAAATTATAAATCCACTTTCATTTGTAAATAAATCCTTAGGAACTAAAAAAGGTTATTTGTCTAAAAATATTATTACATTAGATGATTTAACATACAATAAAACAAATTTTAGAGATCTAAAACCTAAAAATATGTCTAGAAATGACTATGCACAAGTTATAAATAAGAAAATTAATGAGACAACATATCGAAAATATTTAATCGATAAAGCAAAAAAAGCAATAAAAATGTTGAATCAAAAATATAATAACAATAAAAGTGAAATTATAGGATTAACGGATAATAACGATGCAACACAAGTGCATCATATCTTTCCACAGTCTAAATTTCCACAAATAGCAGATTATTTAGAAAATTTAATTGCACTAACACCAAATCAACATTTCTTAATGGCACATCCGAATAATAGCACACATTATATTGATGTAAATTTTCAATATTTAGCATTAGTCGCTAAGACATTTACAATTAAAAGTGATATCGAATCTGGAAATGAAAACTATTCATTTAGTAAATTTATTAATGTATTGAGATGCGGGTTAAATACAGAAGAGTTCGATGATATAGAAAACAAAGATTTTTTCATAATTATAGAAAAAATTGATTTAATATATTCACAATTTGGAAATGATAATCAATATAAGGAAGAAATTAGGATAAATAAACAAAGGATATTTAATTAAATTAAGGAAAATATGACACAAAAACAAAATTTTGAATACAAATTAACAAACGGATATAATATGAAACCAATACTACCGAAAAAACCTATTACATTTGATAGGTTTGAAGAAGATTATGGAATACATCCTGTTATTTTCTTTTACAGCGATCTAACAGGTTCATTTTACTATCTTAAATCTAGAAGTGCATATAATAAAAAACAAATCCAAAGAAAACCGTATGAATATGAAGTTTTAATTAAAAAGTCAGGCAATGGATTGCTATATAATGACAGTTATATAGATACAACACAAATTTATAAATTAAATATTGCAAAGGAAGATTTATACAAGGTTTTTGAAAAGGATTCTGTCTTATTTTTAGATACTGAATATTTTAATATAGATGATATTGATGAAATTTATTCACAGTTATATCGTAATTTAAAAAATAATCCTCCGTTTGTTTCGATAAGTCAGATATATTTTTATGATGAAGAAGTTAAATCAAGAACACTTTATAGCCATCAAAATTTTCTTGATATGGAATTAAATGCATATAAATCAAAAAGTAATATTTCAGTTGAACAAATTATACAAAAACAAGAGTTATATAATGAAATTATAAATTATCGTAACAACAATTATGATATTCTGTTTGAACTTAAGGAACTATCAAAAGGTTGTGATTTAGAATTAACTGATATTCATAATGAAATTAATTTTTTTAATGAATATAAAAATAAGATTTCAAGTGAATTTTCAAGTTTTATTACAGATAATAAATTTGATTTTAATAAATATTATTCAAGCCAACTTGAACAAATATATTTAGGTTTAAAAGCAAATTTAGATGTTAAAAAATATACAAAAAATATTTTTAATGGTTTTCAAATGCAACAGATAAGACTTGGTTTACAAAAAGATTATATATTAGATAAGGTATATTTATATATAGATCCAAAATACGATTGAAAACAAATGCAAGAGATAAGAAAAGGACTAGAGTTATCGTTGGATGTGAAATTATACCTAGATTCAAAATTATCATATTATCAAATGCAACAAATTAGAAATACATTACTCGAAGATAAAAAGAAGGTTATTAGCGATGATGTAAAAGAAAAAGGACTAGATAGTGAATATATGAACGAGTTGAATATACCATATTTTGATGCGATTTTGGATGAAGTTCACAAACGAAAGCAAAACACATCTGAGAGCAGTAGTCACATGCAAATTGTAAACATCAAGCATAAGGTTGCTAAGGCAGATGAAATAAATTCGCAGCTACATTTATTTAATGAGCAGCAACAAGAACAAATCAAACTAGGAATACATGTAGATATAAATGTATATTCATATTTGGACCCAAAATTATCAGCCAATCAGATGCAAGAGATAAGATATCATTTACTAGAAGAAAAAGTATATCAAATGAATTTAGATTTAAAAGAAAATGGTATATATAGCCAATACTTTGATTATACATATAAAAATGTTTTCAATCAATTTAATGAATTAAAAGAGTTATATAGTGATGAAAAATCAGATGTAAAAGAGAATGTGATGTAAGTGTGATATGTTTTAGCAGATAAATGTATACTGTTTAACAAAATAATAAAGTCACTAACCATAAAGAACATAATATGGCTTTATAGGCACTATTTTGTGGGTATAAAAAGTTGTCTACACAAAGTGTATAGACAACTTTTATAACTCTGAATTAGAATTTGGTAGTTTTTCAAAATGATTTTCTAATTTATCAAAGATAAATGTATCAATATTTGAGTTTTTATCTTTTTTGATGGCTTTATAGTATCCATATACATCGAATAAATATCATTTTTTATCTTCATGATTATAAAATTCTACTCAGTATGTAAGTTTCTTAGAATCTGTATTTATTTTATATCCTAAAACAGATTGAGTTTTATATATTTTATTTAAAAATAAGAGTTTAGCGAATAAATCTGCCAATGAATATTGTGATGTTTTAGATTCTGCAAAACTTTTATCGATTAGTTTGTAAATATTATCCAAATCAAATTTAACAACTTCAAAGTTTAAAAAGTCATTAATAGTTTTTGTCGCTTGTGCCTTTGTAGTAGCATTAAGATTAGGATTTCGCAATGCTTCAGATGCTTTTTTAACAGCCGGCAGAGTTTTTTCAAAATAATCTATAACAATTTTATAAACATCAACTTTTTTATTGGTATTTTTTACAAACAATTCTGCAGCTTTTAAAGCAGAAATTTTTTCATCCAACTTCTTTGTGTCATTATCATTTTGAAGTTGTTTGATTTCTTGTTGTAGTTTTTCAATATTCTCTTGCGTTTTTTTAATTGTTTCAAGAGTTTCGGGTAAGGTATTAATGTATGAATGATAAGTTTTATAATAAAGCATATCGATGTGATTTTGGATAAATTCTTTTGGTTTTGATAAAAATTCACTTTGTTCTGCTTCACTGAGTTTTTCAGTAAAGACTTTATATTCATCGTTTTTATTTTCTTTTGTATCAGATGTTGCAGATGGTGAAATTCCAAAAATTAAGTAAGTAGGACCAAATCCACGAGTAATTCCGTGAATTTCATCTTCCAAGTTTGCAGGAAGTGATTCATCAGTTTCAATGCGATAATTAGGATATAATTTATAAAACACATTTCAAATGTTTTTTAAAGTATTTTTAGCATCTATTTTGGTGTAATCAATTTTTGAATCAAGAATCTTATTTTTTTGTAGAGTTAAATTAACTAAATTAGTATCAATGGTGTTTCCACGGATGTTATTTGCAAAATCAATTTTAAATGAAATGTCAGCATTATTATAAGTTAAAAGTTTATTCACAGGTTTAAATGCTTCTATTTGTTTCTTGTTAGCATAATCGACATAATTTATCCCAACTGCTAATGGAGTATCTTTGATGAAGTTATATACAATGCTTTTAACTTTATCTTCGGTAATAACTTTATTAAAATCATCAATTTGATAATATTCAATTTTGCTTAATGCTTGATATAAAGTTAAAATTTGTTTTTCTAAATCGATATCATCCCCCGCTTCATTTGTTCCATATTTATGGACTAATATTTGTGCAACAGAACGTTTTCCGTTGATTTTATGATATGCATCTAGTTTCTCTAAGATTTGTTTTTGTTTTGTGTGAATATCATTTAACAAAATGATATTTGAATTAATTAAGTCTTGTCCTTGTCGTTGGTATTTATGTTTTTTATTATATTGATCAAAGTTGTATTGCATCAAAAGAATACTATTTGCTAAAAAGTTGATATTATCTTGGTTAAATGCAACACCTTTACCTGCTGTTGTAATAATTGTTGGTAGGCTTATTTTTAAAAACGAGTTATTAATAGAGACATTTAAATTTTGATATCTGATGTCTACATCTGAATATGTATATGCTAGTCAGTTTGCTGTATATAAATTATTTTCAAATTTTACTAATGCAGGAATTTTTTTGTCAGCAACTCTTTGTTTGATATTAAATCCGTTTTGTTGGACTCAATCCTTAGCATACTGAATTGTTTTATCACCTTGGTATAAACAGGACACGGCTGTTAAAGGAACGACACATGAAGATAAGGTTGTAAAAAGGAGATATTTAATTTTTTTGTTCATATTAACTAAACATTTCTGAGTATTTTCAAGATTTAAAACCAGCATATGAAATAATTACACCGATGATAAATACTACACAAGAAAATGCTAAACCTCCTATAGAATATGCTTTAGAAAACTGAAATGCATCTATGATGCTCCGATCTAGTTCGACTTTTTTGTTTAATTCAATGGTATAACCTAATTGGTGGATAAAAATTGATAATCCGATGATTGCTATCAAGGCCAATGCAGCAATAATTGTTCAAATAATAATTCTGCGTTTATATGTTCTCATTTTTATCCTTTAATAGTTGAACCTTGTCTGCTGATTGCATTCATAATTCTTTTTCTAAGTAATAAATAAATAATAAACATTGGTAAGATTACAAAGATAGCTGCAGCCATTTTAATATTTTGGAGTGGAACACCAGCACTGTTATCATCGCTAAAGTCCATACCAGCATTAAATAATCAAACTGATAGCAGTTGTAATGAATTACGATCCGAAACTAAAATTGATGGTCACAAGTAAGCATTTCAAGAAGCAAGAGCGGTTAAGATAACAATAGTTAAAGTAGTAGGCATTACCATCGGAAAGGCAATTTTAAACATATATTTTATCCCACCTGCTCCATCAATTAATGATACTTCTTTAATGCGTCCTGGAATTGCTTCAAATGAGTTTTTATACATAACGGTATTAAAGATGCTAGATACAAAAGGAAGTGCAATAGCAAATAATAAACCAGTATAATTAGCCCGCATATTAGTACGAAACACCACGATATATTGTCCAGATAATAAGGCAACTTCAGGTAGCACCAATAAAGCAAGTGCTAAGAATCAAACCAAACCTTTTCCACGTCACTTTTTAAGAGCAAAAGCATATCCCATTAAAAAGGTAATGAATACTTTTAAAACAACTGATATAATAACATTTAATGCAGTAAAACCTAATGAATTTCAATAACCAGTTGCTAATGCACGATGGTAGGTATTGGCGACAACTTTTGACCAAGCAACAGTATCACCAATACCTTTGGTTCCTTGATAATATGTATTTCCTTCGGTAAAATCAGAAACAAATCGAAAATTAGTACTTAGGTTTGCAACTTCATCATCTGTCATTAATGAAATTGAAATCATAAAGAAAAATGGGAATAATATTAGAACACCAAAAAAACATAACACTAATAACTTCAAAACCGATAAAAAAATTGCTGATGCAGGATTGCTGTCGATTACTTGGGTGGTAACTTTTTCTTGGTTGCGACGGATTTTTCTATGTATTAGAAGTTGTTGAATTTTTAACTTTAACTCAAACATTTCTTTCTCCTAAATTATTTAATGATAATTGCACCATAAAAAATCCTCCACGAATAATAGATGAAAAACTTACACCTATGATAAATAACAAGATAGCTGCAGCACCTGCATTATGAAATTGCGCGCTTTTAGTCATTAAGTAAACATATAACATTAAGGTTCCACCACCGTATGAAAAGGCATCGGTTGGGTTATTATTGAATAAAGCAAGCGGAAAGACTTTTAAACCTCCGATGATACCTAATGTGATTATAAAGTTAATGGTTCCTTTAATTGATGGTAAAGTAATGCTAAAGAATTGTTTGATTCCACCACATCCATCGATAGAAGCAGATTTATAAAGATTTTTATCTACTCCGAGCATTGCTGTGGTAAATATAAGGATGTTAAATGCTAATCCACCTCAAATCCCGTTAATAAACATTGCAATCAATGCATTGAATGTATATGGATCGGATGTGTTTAATCAGGCACGAGTGGAACCGGTAATTTTGTTTAATATCCCTGCTGGAGCAAAGAATTGGATAAATACCAGTGAAACTGCAACAGCATTAGTGATATAAGGCATAAAGAATACAGTTTGTCATATTCCACGTGCATATTTACGATGTAGTTTTGCAATAATAGAAGAAATAATTAGTGAAAAGGACATCACAAATGGTAGCACGACTAAACCATATATAAATGAGTTTCTTACCCCAGTAGCAAAACGCGCATCTTTAAACACATATTCATAATTCTTTCATGTTCCTTCACCGCTTTCGGTTGTAAAAGATTGATAAATATTAATTCCCATCGGAACTAATGTAAACATTAAAATGAGTAAAAATCCAGGGAGTAGTAAAAGTAATGGGATATATAAAGGGGTACGACGTTCTAAAATTGAATGCGATAAAACGACTTTCTTTTGTGATTGTTTTTTTAGTGACCAATTAAGTAAAAACCCCATATGAATCGAGATAAAAGAGTGCAACTTACGAATTAGATATTTCATATTCTAATCTTTCTTCGGAAACTGCATCAAAGATATGCAATTTTGAAATAGGTAAATCAAAATAAATATTATCCCCGATTCGATATTCTAAATCATTATCTAATAAAAAGTTAATTCTTCCGATGTTATTAACTTCAACTATTAATTTACTTTCTTTTCCAAAGTTCTCTTGCACGATAACTTTACCTTTAAACATCGCTTCTTCGTTGTTTTTAATAATAAAGTCTTCTGAACGAACCCCGATGTTTAAACTTGGATTTGACACATTTTTTATAAGTACATTTTCAAGCAATTTACCAGCAACATATACTCTGTTATCCTTATATTCTGAAGGGAATAATCCCATTTCAGGCATCCCTAAAAAACGGGCCACGAATTGGTTTTTAGGTTTATTATATAACTGCATTGGTGTTCCGAATTGTTGCACTTTTGCAGTTGACATACAAACAATAATATCTGAAATTGACATTGCTTCCTCTTGATCGTGGGTAACAAATACAGTAGTAATTCCGAGCGATTGTTGAATTTCCCGAATTCACTGACGGGTTGAAATCCGTAGTTTTGCATCAAGGTTAGAAAGAGGTTCATCCATTAATAATATTTCAGGTTTTTTAACAATTGCACGAGCAATTGAAACACGTTGTTGTTGACCTCCAGATAAACGAGTCGGTTTTTTTTGTAAAATAGGAACTATTTCAACACGTTTTGCTACTTCGATAACTTCATTATGAATTGCTTTACGTAGAGAGATTACATTTTTTGTTAATTCTTTTACTTTTTGGCGATCACTTTCGCTTAGAATATGGGGAATAATTTTCTTGCGTTCTTGTTTTATTTTATTGTCTAAATCATATCTTTTGCTTAACTCCTTAACTTGGTTAATGAAGTGTTTTTGAGCAGCATATGGTAATCTTTCGCTATCATCTTTAAGTTGTTTAAAACTAAGATCTTCGGATTTTGCTAACTTATATTCTCTTTTTGCAGCTAAATAAATTTCTTTGGTTTTTGCTTTTTCCTCGGCATATTTAGCATATATTTCTTTACGTTTTAAAATATATTTATAGCGAGTGATTAAATGCAATAATTTTTTTTCTACTGAAACAATTTTTAATCGCTCATTTAATTCTAGATGGTCAAGGTTTTCAGAAACTAAATTTGCAACTGCTTGCTGTAGCAATTCTAAATGAGCCGGGATGTCTTCAGGTTTTAATGGTTTAAAATGTAGCAGTTTAAGATCCATATTAGATAAAATTTCGGTTTTTTTAAGGTCTTCTAATAAGTTGTTACTTTTTTGAGATAGGTATTTGTCTTTAATTTCTTGTTTTTTAGTTTTAGTATCAAGATCCACTTGCTTATTAGTTTTCAAGACATTTTTAGTTAAAAGGGAAATTTCAGATGTTTCATGTGAAACGGCAAGTTTATAATCAGTATGAGCTTTTTCAAGATTTTCAATCATACGAGCATATGCTTCGTTGAATTTGTGCTGTAAATTATAAGATAAAAGTAATCAGTCATCAAAAGCTTGTCTTAATGAATTTGTTTCATTTTTACTTGCACCAAGCGCATTTAGATATAAAATTCTAATTTCATTTTGTGCTTGTTGCTTTTTTAACATTGTACGAAACTGTCAATCATAATCATTTTTTAATGGAAAAGCAATGTTAGCATAAACACTTAAATGTGGATATAAAGCATAGTTTTGAAACACAAATCCGATTTTGCGACGTTGTGGAGTAAAATCGGTAACATCTTTTCCTTTAAATAAAATTTTTCCTGATGTTACTGTTAATAAACCAGCAATAGCATTTAATGTAGTAGTTTTTCCAGAACCAGATGGACCTAATAAAGTTACTAATTTACCATCTGGGATTTTAAAACTAACATTATCGACAGCTAAGGTTTCACCAAAATCGATATTTAAGTTTTTCAACTCAATTGCAGGAACTGAATCTAGGTTTTTTTCTCGAAATTCATCTCGGTATTTTTGAATTTTCATTAAATCTGAATCGGTGATATTAATAGACTGAGTTTTAAGTTTATGAATTAACTTCTTCAGTAATAACATAAATTCCTTTCGTTATTTTTGATTAGTATATGTTTTAACTTTATTAGATGCATCACCAGGTTCACTGGAATAAAATGGAGCATATGAATTAGGTCGTTTGCTTAAATATACATATAATGAAACTTGATCAGGGGTGTCAAAATATTTAAAGAATCCATTTTGTTCTGCTACAGCTTGGTCAGCTGCTTGTGCCATCTTTGGATAAATATTATATATAAAGTCATCTGTTTTTGCTTGTTTAAAATCCACACTTCAAGCCGCTTCAGAAAGTGGAAGGGTTAAACCAGCACGAATAATTTCAACACCATAACTATATTTATATTTACTATAATCATTTATAGGTTGACTTGAATCATTGCTACCAAAGATAATATCTGCTACATTTCTACCATATGTATCTTTTCCGCTTGGAAAGGCAACTAAAACATCATCTTTATATTTATTGAAAATTTTTTCAGCAAATTCAGTTGACTTATAAGCAAAATGTGATTCAAAAGGACTAGCAGTTTTATAATTTTTTCCACCACCTATTCCTTTTTCAGGGGTATCAATTCCACGTAATCTTATTTTATATTGCTCGCCTATTTTAAATTCAGCATTACCTATTATTTTAGCTTCTAGTGGCTCAATGGTAAATGTATCACCATCTGAATCAGAAACAAGTTTAGCACGTAATATTTTATTTTTAAAGCGTTCTTGATTAAAATCAATTCCTAATGGGACAAAGTTTTTTTCATCTGTATCAACTTTCATATCCTTAATAGGGACATCAAAACTAAATGGTTTTTCAATATTAACTACAGATACTCAATCAACAGGATGATTTTGATAAAACATTTGATATCCTAAGGTTATTTTGTCTTTTATGCTTTTAGAATCTCATTGCGATAGAGGATTATTTTGTCCAGGTTCTTTCAGTTTGTCATCTAAATTAAGTGATACACTAGCATATAAAAACTTAAATACAACATATTTATCAAAAAACTTCATACGAACTAGTTTTGGATAACTACTCTTAGCATCATCGATTCTTAATACAGCTTTTTGTGGTTGTAAAAAAGTCAAATGGATTTGTTGTTTAAATTGATTTTGTATTGATGATGCGATTTTTTCTTTAATCTTATCAATATCATTATAAAAAGAAGTTCTTTTTAATGTATTGTTTAGAACTTCTGGTGTGGTTGTGATGTTATAATGATAGTCTTTTTTATCTTCTGTAAAAATAAGTGGATATTTTGAAACAGAAGCATCAACTTTATATTCAAGTATAGGGAGTTTTTCGTCATTAGCAGGATCATATTTAGAACAAGCTACTGCAGCAACTAAACTACTTGCTGATAAAGTTGGTAAAGCAATCATTTTTATTAATTTAGTAAACTTAAACATATTTTCCTTTCATTAAAATATAACTTGCCTAAGCAAATTATATTTATAATATTAACTTACTCCGATTGTGATAGCATCAACAAATTTGGTGAAATTGAATTTTTCTTGACTTGGATTATTGAAATTGTATTGATCAATGGATTGTTTTCATGCATTTTTGATTTGTTCTCTAAATGTATCAGAGAATGTTCCAGCAGGTTCTTCAAATGTATGGATTTCATCTGGTTTATTAATTGCTTCTTTTGCTTCCGCTAACACAACTTGAAGATATTTATTTGTACCACTCTTAGTTTTAGCAAATTTATCAGGATCTAAATTAACTAAGTCATTTGTTCCTGAAATATAAGACATTCCTTGTTCTAAGGTTCTTAAAGGTGTGTTGGTAATAGTATTTTTATCAACTTTAAAGTCAAAGGTTTTTGTAGTAGTAATCAATCATTTTACAAAAGCACGAGTTGCATCTTCATCAATATCATTTGATTTAACACCCATCAATGAAGGTCCTTGAAGGTATAAAACATTTTTATCGGTTGACTTTGCAGATCATTTTTTAGGTGTTGGTAGAGCAAATAATTCATCTTCGGAAAGAACATCAGTAGCTTTTAATATACGTTTGTGCAATCCAACTTCATTTAAAGCATTAGTAAATTTATTGTCTGTATCATCAATATTTTTTTCATAATCTTCATATTCTGTTGTATTCATTTTTAGAACATCTTTTAATATTACGAACGCAAATGAATCACCTGATGAATTCTTCATATCAATAATTTCAACTTTAGAATCTGTTTTATCTTTTAACATATCTTTAGCTTTTTGGATAAAATTAGTATTTTTTGGATTATCTTTTAATGAAACAATATAACCTAAGTTTTTACCACTTGTTTTAAGATTTTCAATTTTAGTTTTATTTTCATCATCAGCAGGAAGTAAATCATATTTTCCGATTGAAATATCATTACCTTTATCATCTTTTGGTATAGAAGATCATACAAAATTTTTAAAACCACCATAAACAGCTAGAATATTTGATTTGTATTTATTATATAATTCTTCAATTGCAGATGTACTTCCATCTCTATTTTTTTTAAATGTAGGATTTTGGATAAAAGTAAATGTGTTAGATTTTGATGGTTCAAATGAGAAGTTACCACTTTTATCATCAATTTCAGTTGCACCATCATTTTTAATATCTTTATAATTTTTTGAATATCCTGCAGTTGAACCGATTGAAAATGCGATTTTATGTTTAATTTGATCAGTTGATGAATATTGTCCACCCGGAAAACCATAAATTGCTTTAGTTTCAAATCCCTCAGTAAATTTATCTCAAATTTGTTGTGATACAGTATATGCATCACTACCTTTGCTTTTTAAAGCGTTATATTGAATTACGGTTTTATCATTTTGACGAATCGCTGTTGAAATCATTTTTGAGTAATCAGCACCTAAGCTAGAAAATAATGCTGAATCATAAACTCCAACCATATCATCGATTCCGAAAACATGTAATGATGTATCATTTGTCTTTGCTGAGTTTGTAAATAAACTTTGCATAGTTTTTGAGAAATTAATAATTCCTGTGTATGTTCCGAATAAATCATCCTTAGTTATAGTTTTATTTGGATCTAAATATCCTGCATTTTTCAGGATATCTTGTGCATTGGCAACAGGAGCTCCTCAAATTGCTGTAACGCTATTGCGATCAACATGTGATTTATCAATAATGTCATTGAATTCATCACTAATTTTTACACCCTTAGCTTTCATTTCATCTAAAAAGTATCCTAAAACAGGTGCATTAATTGATAAAACATTTGAACTTTTGAATAATGGAAGAATGTATGTTCCTGGTTTGGTAATATTTTCAGTTGTATAGTTTGCATTAACGAAACTTTTAGCAAAATCATCTAAATCAGTATTTAAAGATTTATCTTGTGAATTGAAATTTAATAATAAATTTTCTCCATTGCTATTTAAAACTGAAGCAATTACAGGATAACCGATTAATAAATTATAATAATCTTGTTGTTCTTCTTTTTTTAATCCGTGTATAGCTGCAATTTGTTTTCCAACATTTTGCACCCCGTCTGGATAACTGTTTCCATAGTTATCTACCTTAACTATTTCAGCAGCAGCAGAGATTCCTAATTCATTTAGTTTTGCTTCTTTTTGTTCGTCGGTTGCGTTTTTATTATCATTTACGAATTTTTGATATTTGCTAACTAAATCATTATATACATCAACAATAGCTCTAATTGTATTACCTTGAACACCACTTTGAGAAAAGGTAATTCCTAATTTAATATATCTATTCCCGTTGGAATCTTTCTTTTCTTTTTGACCATGACTTCTATTGTTTTTATCATTTTGAGCATTTTGAATCCGATCTTCTTGTGTCGCAGTTTCTAAGTCGCTTTTGATAACTAATGAACCTGGGTTACCTGGATTTCCTGGTGTAGTCGCACTACCTCCACCAGTATTATTTCCTTCACCACTTGAAGATTTACCACCTCCACATGCAGCAGCAAGTGCTACTGTGGTGCTACCCACTAAACCTGATAAGGTTAGTAAATATTTTTTTAACTTCTTTGACATATTATGTATATCTCCTAAATTATTTATTTATGTTATATAGAGCAGAAATATTTATTTCTGTATAAATTATATATTATTTTCTATAGTAAGTTTTAATATGCTTATTTTATAAGGTTATTTAATAATCTTTTGCTAAGAAGTGAAAATTCATTTCATATTTTTTTCATAAGTAACAAAAAGAACCAATATGGTTCTAACGATTTATTGACAATTGATAAATAACATTAACAGCCTTGGACATCTTTGATAAAGTTTGTAGTTCTTTAGCAAACTCAGGATTTTTAATGAATTTATCAAATTCGTTAAAATTGCTTCAACGTTCAATTACTAAAATTTTATCATCTGCTTGTATTCCGTATTCAAAAGATAAATTAGTTTCTTGCATACGTGTTTTTTGTGTAAAAACATATAAATAATCAATAAAACCCTTCATTTTTTCAGGATTAATTATATATTGTGTAGCTTTTGTGTAAATCATTTAGTTTCCTTTTTTGATGCGATTAAATAAAATAAAATGTGATTTAGGGATGATGTTATCAAATTTATGAAAATTAATTATTTGTTGAAAATCAAAACCAGATATGCATAAAGCATCTGCAACTTCTGAAACTTTTTTAGGTAGTAAAATAGATAAATATGTTGAAACAGCATAAATTCCATTTAATAATACTAATAAAATATCTTCCAATCTGATTAAATCATTTGTCAGTGTTCAAGGTTTAGTTACATCAATATATTTGTTTAAATTATCTGATAAATTTGTTGCAATCGCAAATGCTTTATGGATTTGATAGCGATCAAATTCATAACAAAAACTTTCTTTTGATTCTTTAATTTGTTCAAGCATTTGTAAGTCTTCGTTTAAATATTCATTTGTTTTTAAAGGTCTGTTAAAACTATTTGAAATCATCTTTAAGGTGCGTGATACTAAATTACCATAATTATTTATTAATTGTGAATTAATAACATCAATAAAACGATCTTCATCAAAGATTAAATCTTCACCTAAGGCAAATTGTGAAATAAAGAAATATTTAATCATTTCAGGATGGTATTTAGAGACTAAATCAAAGGGATCTACTACATTGCCTTTTGATTTAGACATCTTTCCTTGTGATGTAACAATTCAACCGTGTGCCTGGATGCGATTTGGTTGTTTGATGTTTAATGCTTTCAAAAAGATAGGTCAATAAATCATATGAAAACGCGAAATTTCTTTACCTAAAATATGTACAACTTCAGAGTTTTCGTTGTTTCAATATTTATTAAAATCACCTGGTTTATCAATATCATTTATATCAAAATCTAATGCACTAATGTAATTACATAAAGCATCTAATCATACATATAAAGTATGATTAGTATCTTCGTTGATTTTAATCCCTCAGTTAATATTAGTTCTTGTTACTGATAAATCTTCTAAACCTTTGTTAATAAAGTTAACTAACATCTCATGTTCTGTTTTTTTAGGGAATAAAAGGTCTGGATTATTATTAATATATTCTTTGAGTCAATTTTCAAATAGTTTCATTTTAAAAAAGTAACTATCTTCACTTACTTTTGTAAGTACATGTCCTGAAGCTGGATGATAAAGTTTTCCATCTTTTTTAATTACTTGTGCTTCGGTTAAAAACTCTTCATCTGAAATTGAATATCATCCTTGATATTTACCTTTATAAATATATCCTTGCTTTAAAAAATAACTAAAAATATCTTTAACTATTTGTTTATGTTTTGTAGATGTGGTTCTTGAAAAATAATCATAATTAATATCAAAAACTTCTCACATATTTTTAAATTTACTTACAACTTGATCCACAAATTGCTGGGGTGCTAAATTATGTTGCTGTGCAATTTGTTGTATTTTTTGTCCGTGTTCATCAGAACCAGTGAGCATTTTGACATCATAACCTTGACTTTTTTTATAATTTGTAATCGCTCAAGCAAGTGTGGTAGTAAATAAATGTCCAATGTGTAAGTTTCCGCTTGCATAATAAATAGGAGTAGTAATATAAAAAGTTTTTTTCATCTTATTCCTTATTTAATTTTATAGGTTTATACAGTTGTTTTATTTGTGGTAGATAATCATGATTATTTAAATCTTTTGCATCGTGAAGATATAAATTAGGTAAAAAGTGTGAACCTCAGCCGGCTTGATAGCGCGCTTCAATTAAAACAAATTTTGCTTTATCTTGCAACCTCGGATGCACAAATTGAATGCGTTTAGGTTCGAAATTGTATTTACGCAATAATTCAAATGCATCGATGCAACGTTCTACAGGTAAAACTAGTGATAAAAATCCTTTTTGTTCTATTATTTTTGAGCAACCTAAGATTAATTCATCTAAATTAAGTGTAATTTCGTGGGTTGCAATCAATTTTGCTTTTGATATATCTTGCTTAATTTTGGATGCATCAAAACGATAAAAAGGTGGGTTGCAAAAAATTATTTGATATTTTTTTTGATTTTGTTGATTAAATTGCTTTCAGTATAAATTAAAATCAGCATTAATCACATTTATTTGCTTATCAAGTTCGTTCAAAGCTACATTATATTTTGCTAACTGTATTGCTTGTTGCTGTATTTCAATTGCATCAATATGTAGTTTTTCACTGCGTGCTGCGATAAAAATTGATAAGGCAGCATTATTAGTTCCAATTTCTAGAGCATTTGTAAAATGATTTGATAAAAACACAAAATTACCCAGTAAAATTGTATCAACTGAGTAATTAAACATCGTTTTGTCTTGATAAACATATAAATCACTATCAAAACCTAAAGAGTTTTTGATTCAGTTTTGTTTTGGTAATTTATTTTCTAATTCGTTCATGATGGAATTTTTTCTTAACATATTCAGTATATAAATCAGCAAGGCAGCAATCTATTTTACCTTCAACTAAATCGACATCTAAAACAACAATATCGACATAATCACCAATAGCAAAGGTGCGTTTTTTTGAAATTAATTTAGTAAGGTTTTCGTTAGGTTCATAAATATCATCGATTAATGTAGTTTTGTGAACTAAACCAGATGCCATAAAGTCAAATTCCACAAAGAAACCAAAATTAAGAACACTAACAATTTGGACTTTAAAAGTTTGTCCAACTTTGTTTTTTAAAAATTCTGCAAATTTTAAATCATTAACACTGCGTTCGATTTGAACTGCCTTTTGTTCAGAACGAGTATTTAGATCGCCGAATATACTGATTTGATGTTTATATTCAGCAAGATTCTTTTTATTTTTATTGATAATAAAGTCACGAATGATGCGATGGATTACTAAATCTGGGTAACGACGAATTGGACTGGTGAAATGACAATAGAACTTTGATGCTAGTCCGAAATGTCCGATGTTATCTGGTGAATAAACTGCCTTTTGCATTGTACGTAAAAATAGTAATTTAATAAAATCATCATTGCGCATTTGCTTTACATGATTTACAAAATCAGCAAATTTATTTGGTTTAATACTAGTATTTGAATTGATTGCTTCACTGCTTATATTAATTGCGTTCAATGAGTTTGATAATAATGTTAATTTTTCAGCATCGGGAGCCTCATGAACACGGTATAAAACAGGTAATTTATGATCAAATAAGAATTTAGCAACTGTTTCGTTGGCTCTAACCATAAAGTCTTCAATTAGCACCTCAGAAAAACCACGATCATTGATTAAAACTTCTTTAACAGTTCCATCATCGTTAAGTTTAATTTTCGGTTCGGGAAGTTCAAAGTCAACATAACCTTGTTTAATTTTATATTCATGTAAAATTAAACTCAGTTCCTTTGCATCATTTAACATCTGTTTTAGTTGTGATACTTGCTTTGGATCGCATTCTTCATTAATTAAACCACTTTGGTAATACTTATCAACTTGTTTATAGGTTAAGCGAAACTTGCTTTCTATGATTCCTTGAATAATTTTTGTTGAAACGTTATTCCCATCCTTATCAATTTCCATTTCACAACCCATAACAAAACGTCGAACATTTGGATTAAGAGAACAAATTCCGTTTGATAATTCAATAGGAAGCATCGGTATAACACGATCCGGTAGATAAATACTAGTCCCACGTTTTAGTGCTTCATGATCAATTGCGCTACCAGATTTAACATAATAGGAAACATCTGCAATATATACACCTAAAAAGTAATTTCCATTATCTAATTTTTTAACATAAATTGAATCATCGAAGTCTTTGGTATCATCACCATCGATGGTAACAATCATTTTATCAGTTAAATCAACACGATTTTTTAAATCTTCATTGTCTATTGTTTGTGGGATGTTTGCAACTTCTGAAGTCATTGCATCTGGGAAATTTGAAGGGGCTTTAATATGCTCGAGGTATGATTTAACATACACCATCGGGTCAGCTTCATTGCTAATTACTTTAATAATTTTAATTGAAACGGTTTTTCCATCATATTTAATAATTTTTGCAACTACTAAATCATTAAATTTTGTTTCAACATTTGATTCGATAATATTTCAAGTTACATTTTTCATCCGAGTTTCAACAGGGATAAAATAAGTTGAATAATTTTTATGTTTTATAAAACCAATGACTTCTTTGTTACCACGTTCTAAAACTTTTACAACTACACCAGAGTTCAATTGGTTTTTATCTTCATACGGGTTTGAATAAACATACACAAAAACCTTGTCGTTATTCATTGCACCATTGAAATTGAAGTTTTTAATAAAAACACGATCCTTAGTTTTATTTATTTCATCAATGTTATAGTCAACAAAACCAAATTGACCTTTAGCATTGACATTTAAAATACCTTCAATTTTATCAACTAAAACTGGTGCATAATATTCATCGTTAACATTTTTAAATAACTTATATTCTCGTTGTAATAAAGATAATAAACTTGTTAGTTCACGATTGTTCTTAGGCAGAATCCGAAAACGTCTTGCTATATCTAAAAAACTTCTTGATTTAACAGACTGGATGTATTTTAAAACTTCTTCTTTATTCATAATTTAACGAACAAAAACCCTTAATAAAATTGCAATTACAAATAATAAAATTCCTAATACAATCATAGTATATTTTAAGGTTTTTTTAACTCCCCTTTCTTTTGAAATTTTAAATAAATCAAGGTCTCCAGAACCAACTAATGCACCTGAAAAACCATTTGAATCAGGTGACATTAAAAAGGAGACAATTAAGATTACAAAAGATATAATAATTAAAATTACTGTTAATGCTATCATAATTTCCTTACTTATAAGTTTTATTATTATATATTATTCTATTTTTTTCTTAATATTTTGATTATAAATATCATAATTTATTAATTTTGTTTTACAACTCATCATATGCTATGTATTTTCATTTTTATAAAGATATAATATAATTAAAATTATGCAAAAAAAATGAAAATATAAATTTTTATCATTGTTATCAACCTTTGCTACTACCACAACATTAATAGCAGCAGCTTGTTCACCTAAGCAACAAGTCAGCAGCTCTGAAAATGTTGTAGATAAAGAAGCAGAGAACAAAGAAAACGAGATAAAAATCCAAAATCAACGAATAGAAACTTTGCAAAAAGTACATAACTATGCTTTTAATTTAGTCATCCCACAGATTATTACACAGGTAACAAAAAGTGCTAATGATTTATTAAATAACAAAGATAAACAGAAGCAATTCACAGAGAATCCTGAATTAAAAAACCAAATTACACAATTAACTAAATACGATGACTTGCTTAATGGTTTTAATGATATTAATAAGAAACTTTTAGAAGCAAACTTTTATCAACATAAGCCATACTATAATTTCACAGCGAAAATTACTAATATAGGTCGTATAATTTTTCAAAATCGTATATATATAATTTCACAAATACTTCAAACCAACCATGAAGATGCAGAGAAAATAACTGATTATGTAAAAAAATATAGCGAAATATATGCACTTTTGAATTTTACAGCTCGTTTATATTGATCGGAAAGTGTTTTAAATGTTTTGTCTAACGATAAACAAATCGATAAAAATAAAATAACCGATATTCAAAAAGAATCTATCAATTTTCACAGTCATATTGATGATATTTTAAAACAAATTCAAGAAACTAACTATTTAGAAAATAATGAAATAATTACAAAAGTCGAAGATTTAACAAAAAAACTAAATGATACATTTTTAAAACTTAATGAGTTTTGAAAAACTTATTTACAATTAGAACATAAAAAGCAAATATGAAGTTTTGCTATTGGTAAATATAAAGATACTAAATTAGAGATAGAAAATCAAATCATAGATAATTATGAACCTTTATCTAGTTATATTGATAAATTAAGCAAAGATAAAGATAAAGATGAAAAAGAGAAGAATGCAAACGAAACAAGAATTCAGCAGCTTAAAAACCTTCAAGAAAAACTTTTAAAAGAGGGTAATACACCAGAAACAGATGTAAGAAATGATGTTGATTATCAATTCTTTTTACCTGTAAATGCTACTTTTAAGTATCGCGATAATCAATATCCTGCTAATTTATTTTTAACTGTATATTCAAAGGATAATACTGGTAAATTTAAGTTAAATGACTTTGATTTGGATGATAATACTACAAATTTATCTACACTTATTCCTGATGATGTAAAACATTTTGCTAAACTTACCCTATCCCATAATGATTTTGTTAACTTATATGCTTCATACTTTAATGTAAGAGAAATGTTTCTTAATCCAGAAGATGAGCAAGCATTACAACCATATAAACTAGCTTTAATCAATTTATTTACAGTAAATTCAGTAAATTATGATAAAGCAGACAATGTATTAAAACTAGGTTTATTAAATGAATTTGATAACGGTAATTATAATTATAATGCTGACAGTTTTGAAGGCAGCATCCCAGGATTATTCTCAAATTTTGCATTATTTTTCAATAAAGATAGTTTTATAGAAGATTCTAATGTTGATTTATTCTTCCAAATTTCAGATGATTTATATAATTATCTAGATGCTTTAAATAAAAAGCAGAATGCAAATAAGCAACCAAATGAATCGGAATTAAAAGAAAATATATTCAAAATTGAAATTCAATATCAATAAAAGTCCCTAAATTAGGGACTTTTATGATTGATTTAGTTTATTAAATTTCTTAGCTAGTTCAACTGCTTTATCTTTGGCTGGATTATCCATTGATAAAGCTTGTAAAATAGGGATTCCAGTAACTATACCGTTAATTAATCCAATTGCTAAACCTGATTTACCTTCAAGTAATAATTCCACTGCTTTAATTCCCATCACAGATGATAAAACACGTTCAGCAGCAGTCGGTTTACCCCCACGTTGGATGTGATTCAGTGGATTAATGCGAGTTTCCCATTTGGTTGCTTGCTGAATTAATGAACGCAGTAAATTTAAATCATATTTTTTCTCTGAAATTACAATCATAATGCTGCGACGTCATGATTGTTTTGATAACTCTAGTGCTTTTTCAACAATTTCTTCGTTAGAAAGATTTAATTCAGCGGTTGCAATGATTTCAGCACCAGTAGCTAAACCAGAATATAAAGTTAAATCACCACAACCATTTCCCATTACTTCAACTAACATAATGCGTTTATGACTTTGTGCTGTATCACGAATGCGATCAATAGCTTCTACCACGGTGTTTAATGCGGTATCATAACCGATGGTTACATCGCTTGAAGCGATATCATTATCAATTGTACCTGGTAAACCTATAGTTTTTACACCTAATTCGTGTAATAACTGAGCACCTTTATAACTTCCATCTCCACCGATAACAACTAATGCTTCGATACCAAGTTCTTTTAGGTTTTTTACAGCAACTAAACGAGTTTTTTCATCTTTAAACTCTGGATAACGGGCTGAAAAAATGCATGTTCCACCTTGATTGATATAGTTGTCTAAATTAACTTTTTCTGATGGGATTATTTCATTATTGCATAAACCTTTATATCCTTCAAATACTAAATAACTTTGGATTCCGTTTGCTTTTGCAGTTTTTACAATCGCTCTTAATGCATTATTCATTCCAGGTGCGTCACCACCAGAAGTTAATATAGCAATTTTCTTCATTATTCTCCTATCTTACAATATCAAGTAAGTTTTTTAATAAACAAACAACAGTAACAGGTCCTACTCCACCCGGAACAGGGGTAATGGCTGAAACTTTATCCTTTACAGATTCAAAGTCTACATCACCTGCTAAAGTATCGCTAAGTTGACTATCTAAATTAGTTCCTACATCGATTACGATCGCACCTTCTTTAACATTCATTGCTTTAACATACTTAGCAACACCGATAGCAACAATTATAATATCACCACTTTCCACACCCTTTAAACCAGTGCGTTCGTTATAGGTGGCTACATCTGCACCCATACGCTTGATAATATGAGCAATAGGTTTACCAACCACTTTACTACGTCCTACAACACACACTTTTTTACCTTTAACATCAATATTATGATACTCCATTAATTCTAAGACAGCCCTTGCGGTAGCTGGAACAAAATGTTTAGTAGGAATATCGTTATAAAGTGTAAATTCATTTTTTGCACTAAGTCCATCAACATCTTTTTCGTGTGGGACTGCATCTAATATCACTTGCTGGGGTATATGTGCAGGCAAAGGTAGTTGGATGATAACTCCGGTAGATTTTTCATTTATAATATCAAGTTTCTTAAGTAATAGCTTTTGTGTAATGGTTTCAGGGAATTTATATAATGTTCCTTTTAAACCAATTTCTTCACATTTTTTTAATTTAGCTGCTACATATTTATTTGATGCTGGATTATCTCCAACCTGCACAATTGATAAATTCGGTTTATCTTCATCATCAAGTTGTGCAACTTCTGCTTTTAATTTTAAAAGTTCCGCCTGGGCTAATTCTTTTCCACTTAGTATTTTCATTTAAGCTCCTTTTGGTATTTTTCTAGGTCTTGTGAATATTTTTGTAACTTAATTCGTTCTGCTTCAACTTTTTCAGCAGGTGCAGAAGTAACAAATTTTTGGTTTGAAAGCATATTTTTAGCTCGCTGTATTTCAAATTCAGTATCCTTAATTTTCTTCAACAGGTCTGCTTTATTTTTTTCTTTTAAAGCTGCATCTACTTTAATATAAAGGTTTTTACCTTGAATAGAAATAAGAAAATCATTATTTTCTGAAACTTGTGCATTAGCTAATTTATTAATCATTTCAATAGCATTTTTAGGTAAATTGCCTTGATAATCGTAATATATAACATCTTTTTTTGAGATTTTATTATCATCGCGGAAGCGACGAATAGCGGTAGTTATTTCGATGACTTCATCAATATATTCAATACCTTTTTTGATTTTCAAAATAGGCCATTTTGCTTCTAAAAGTTCTGTATTATAGATATCTTTGTATAAATAATCGGTTAAAAAAGGTAAGAATGGGTGTAGAATAATTAATGTTTTTTGTAACACTTGCAATGCAATCTTTTTATTAGAATTAGTTTTTAAAAATTCAACATATCAACCACTTAAATCATTAAAAATATATTTGTATATTTCACTGCCGAGTACAGCAAAATCATATTTATTAACAAACTTGCTTATTTTTCTTGACAAGAATGCGAGTTTGTTAAAAATTCATTTATCAGCTGGACTTAATGATTTATCCTTTGAATCAGGAAGTTCTTTAATGTAGTTTGCTATATTTCATAATTTATTATTTACTCTTCATGCGGCTTCAACTTTTTCGCTTGAAAAACGAATGTCCATTCCGGGTGCTGTATTAGTTAGCAAAAATCAACGAAGAGCATCGGAACCATATTGATCAATTAATTGCATTGGATCTATTCCATTATTAAATGATTTTGACATTTTACGTCCATCTTCAGCACGAATTAATCCGTGAAATAACAATTGTTTAAATGGTATTTGCTTCATGAATTCTAAACTCATAAAATACATTCTAGCAACCCAAAAGAAGATAATATCATAACCTGTAACTAATAAAGATGTAGGGTAAAATCTTTTTAATAATAGATCATTCAAATCAGGTCAGTTTAAGAAAGTAAATGGTGCTATCCCTGATGAAAATCAAGTATCAAGAACATCAGGATCTTGAATCCAATTTGGACCAGGACTGTCTATTTGGACTTTAATTTGATCTTGATAATATCAAACCGGTAATCGATGTCCTCACCAAAGCTGACGTGAAATGGTTCAATCATGCACATTTTCCATCCATTGCTTCATTGTGTCTTTAAGCCTATTCGGATAGAATTTAACTCCATTTTTGGATTTTAAATCATTTAATATATGATTTTTTAACTTATCCATTTTCACAAATCATTGTGGAAGCACCAATGTCTCAACAACTGATTTAGAACGATCAGAAACAGCAACATTTGAAATTACATCTTCTGCTTTTTCAAGCATATTTTGCTCTTTTAAGTAGTTAGCAATTGCTAAACGTGCTTGAAAACGTTCCATTTTATCAAAAGCACAACCAGGAGCATTAATAAAACCGTTTTTATCAATAGTTTCATTAATTTGTAAGTTTAACCTTGTTATTATTTCAATGTCTGCTTCTGAATGCGCAGATAATTTCATTAAACCACTTCCGAATTTTGGGTCAACATATGAATCAGCTATAATTGGAAGTATTTTCTTAGTAATCGGGTGCACAACAAACATCCCTTGATATTTTTGATAACGAATATCAGTCGGATTATAAACAACAGCAACATCGCTTAGCAGTGTTTCGGTACGCACAGTAGCGATAATCAATGATTCATTTGAATTATAAATTGGGTATTTAATATAATACATTTTTTGTTGGGTAGGTACATTATTAACTTCAATATTTGAAAGGGCAGTTTGTAATTTTATATCCCAACTGATTGCTCGCATTCCTTTGTATAATAAACCTTTGTTATACATATCAACAAATACTTTTTGCACTGCAGCACTAGCTTTTTCATCTAAGGTAAAGCGTGCATTTTGATAATCGAGAGCTAATCCCATCTTGTATCATTGTTGTTTAAATATTTCAGCATACTTATGCTTTCATTCTCAAACTCGCTTGATAAATTCATTGCGACCTAAATCGTGTCGAGTTTTACCGTCACTTTTAAAAATAACATCTTCAACCTTAGATTGAGTGGCAATTCCGGCATGATCCATACCGGGAATTCACATCACATCATAACCTTTAAGTTTTTTATAACGAATAATTGTGTCAGGAATATATGAATCAAGAGCATGCCCTAAATGTAGCATCCCGGTTACATTCGGAGGCGGAAGCAAGATTGAAAAAGGTTTTTTCTTAACATCGTGGGTAATAAAATATTTTTTATCACGTCATTTTGCTTCTATACCTTTTTCAACTAATTTATGATCATAATTTTTGTTCATAAATCCTCCTTTTAAAGAAGTTATAATAAATCTTTATATATTATAAACTATTTCATAAATTTTCTAGGGAAATGCTAAAAATAATATAAACTTATGCAACTTTGTGGAACAATAAACTAAAAGTATGTTTATTTAGTGTAAAAATATTAAAAAAAACTACATAAGATGCAGTTCTTAATTTGTATTAGGATGTTCAATTTCACAATTATGCTTGTGATCGCTATTTTGTTTTAGTAGTTGTGTATATTCTTTTGAAGAAAGATTTTGTGATTGATTTTGTGGGGTTACAATTGCTTTTTTAAAATCAATAAATCATTTGAATAATAAATATACTCCTCAAACAATAAATCCAATTACCATAAACACAATATAACTTAATATTGTTATTAATTGTGAACTATCATATGCTTCACCTACAATAGGTGGAATAAATGTAATTAATAATACTATAATAATTAAGATACTTGTAATAATGTATACTATCTTTTCTCATAATGGAAACTTAACTTCATTGCGCAATTTTTTCGAAAGAACTAATACTGCTATAATAGCAAGTAAATATTGCACAAAGAAGACTAAATTACCTGCATTTAAGATAGTTTCAAATTGATCTGGTACACCCAATAAACCTGGTAGAATTGTAAAGATAATCATTGAAGCTATAGTAATGGATGCTGCAAAAACGATTGCTTTACGGTGTTGTCCGTTTTTAGCTACTTGTGATAATTGACTTGGTAAAAATCCATCTTGTGCTAATGGAACAACTGCTTTTGCATAATATATCATTGAAAAGACGGTTGAAGTAACTTGTCTAAATAAAAGTCCGATAGTAAATATAATCAATCCTGCAATTCCCATAACCTTATTCATTATTGCAGCGGTATAATTCGAGATAGTTTTTGTTGAAACACTTGATGAATCAATAAAAATAAACATTAAATAAAATACTAAATAAATGAATAAGATGATACCAAAAACAGAAAGCAAGATTTTTCTAAAGTTTTTCGCCTCAACTTCTGTTGATAAACCTGATAATCCTTCTACTCCACCATACGCATATATGAAACTTAAGATTGAACTTATTATCATAAATGGTGTAACTTTTTCTGTGTTTTTAATAAATGAATTCCCTGGATTTTGAATTAATAAAGCTATAACAGAAGCAAAAATAATCGCAATAACAATCCATTTTATATAAGCTGTTCAAACAATAACTTTTTTAGAAATACCAAAATTTAATGCTGAAATAATTGTTAAAACAATAAAAAATAGTAATGCTAAAAGTTGTATTAACAATGAATATTTCTCATAGACTGATGAATTGTTGATAAATAATCTAATAATAGATATAAAGAACAAAGGTGTAGTTGCAGAAAACAAGGGAGCCTGCAAGAACTGGTTTCATCCATTAAAATATCATAGTCATCTTTTCTTTGGGAATGCTTTTTTAACAAAAACATATGATCCACCAACTTCTTTTGAATACATTTGGGTTCCACGTGCAAAAGCAAGCATAACACCACCTGCAATAAAGGAAGTAATAGCAAATACTAAAATACTGTAACTACCTGTTTTTAAAACACTAGCAATCGAGGCAAGAAGACCAAATCCGACGATATAATTTATACCATAGAAAAGAAAATTCTTTCCTTTAATTTTTTTCATTTAATCACTCCTAATATATTGATTTTTAAATATATATCAATAAATAATAGCAAAAAATTAATTTTTTCCTAAAAAAATGATAAAAATTTAACTTTTTAGTTATATAAATCCTGTTATAAAAGTATATATAGTATTTGATATTATAAAATATCAAAATATTTTACTTTTTTTGTTTCTAATTTGTTCTTTTGTTGTTCTCTTAATATATATAAAGTGGAGGTAAAATGACAAAAAACATAAAACTGATTATGATTTTAGGTTCAACTGCAGTTGTTGCAGGAGCAGCAGCATATCCAATTAAGCTTGCAATAACGAAACTGCAGAAAAATTCATCTAATTCACCTGTTCTTACAAATCAAAAAAGTTTTGAATATCAGAAGGTAATTGAAAATATAGACAATTTTAATAAACAAAGACCTAGTTTTGATAATTTAAATGCAGAAAAAGATGCATTTGTAAAATTACAAAACCAAATTAATGAGAGAATAAATAAAATAAAAGGTTTTCAAAATAAAATCCATGACGAACTAAAACGAACGCAAAATATAAATCTTTCTTTTAATCAAAATATCTTACCGATTAAAGAAGATTTAAAAATTTTTTTAAACGATATTATAGACAAAAATAACGAAATACAAGCTGTTAAGTTGAATCAAGAACTTAATTCAAATCAAATAAAATCATTAAAAAGTTTTTTAGATGAAAATAACAATAGATTGAACTCTAAATGAGATATTTATCTAAAATTGATAAAAAAACATAATGAAAATTTGAAAAAACTATCAGCTGATACAGATGAAATTCCATGAGTAAAGCAAAGTTATGAACAAACCGCTTTATTAGAATCTAATATACAAACTTTATTAAATGAAATAAATAATAATGTTTGATTGGAAACCGATGATTTTTTAGGTTACTATAATCATATAAATAAGATTATTAATGATGTTATTGGATTAATTGATTCAAGCGATATATACATAAATTTTTGAATAAAGCATGATTTGAATATTAATATCAATTATGCTAATTCGATTAAGAATAACGAAAGTTCTTTAAAAAGTTTGCAACAAAATATGAATTTATTAAATCAGAATTTGCAAACTTATAAAGAAACAGTTAACAAATTTATTGAATCAACAAATTTGTTAAAAAAGACATTATCTGAATCTAAAAACTCACTGCAACAAAAGCAAGAAAGTTATTTAAACTATCTAAATAACTATAAGAAAGTGATTAATGATGCATATACAAAGCAACTTACTTTATATCAAAGCGCATTAAAAACAAGCCAAAACAATGATATAAAAAAAATAGCAAGCAATATGAATGATGCTATAAGCAAGCAAGAAAAAGAATTTGAAGACAAATATAACAAAGAAGAAAAAGCAGAAAATAAATTTAATAATATAAGTAATTTTATAAGTAAGGATTTTTGATTTTTACAAAAGAATTGGTATAAACTAAGTCAAAATGTCTTAGATAACGAGAATAATGTTTCAAAAAAAGCATTTGATAACGATATAAAATTAAACGATAAGAATATTGTAGTTTTAAATTTATATAATCAACTTAATAAAGTAAATCATAGAAATATGGATTTAAAAAATGAACTGATTAGACAAAATAATGAGTTAGATAAAATAGACAAACTTTATAAAGAAAATAACAGTGATGAACTATATATAAAGAAGCAAATTTTTCTAAGAGATATAGATAAAACTAAAAGATTAATTGAAGATACTGATAACAAAATAAAACAAACTCAAAATCAAATTAATCAAGAAATAAATAAATATGATGAAATATTAAAGAATACCGATAAATATTTTACTGGTTCGTTGCAATTATCTAATGCAAATTCATTATTTTTTTCTATCAATGAAGAAAATATGAGTACTATAAAAGCACAAGGTAGGCAAATAGCATTACTAGAAACAGATATTAATGATAAAAAGAAATTAATCGATTTATTAAAAGGTAATATTAATGATTTAACAGATTCAAAAAGAAAACTTGAATCTAAATTAACACAGTTAGATAATGATAAAAAAGAACTAGAGCAAAAATTAAATGAAACCAAAAAAATAACAAATAAAATGAATCAACAAAATGATGATAACTTAAAAATTATTAACACAAAAAACAAAGAAATAGAGATATTAAGACAAAAAGATTCTGAAAATGAAAAATTAATTCAAACAAAACGTAACGAAATAGACAGAATAAAAACAGAAAATTTAAAAATTCAAGAACAAATTCAATTTAATAGACAAAAGATACAGCAATTAAATGGTCAACTTGATGGCAAAGTTGAAATAATAGATAATTTAAATACACAAATCCAACAACTAAATGGTCAGCTTACACAGAATCAAAATGCAATAAATGCAAAGGCAAAAGAAATACAACAACTTACAAATCAAAATAGCGAACTAAGAGAGCAAATACAACAAAAAGATGAAGAAATTTTAGAACATCAAAGAACAATAGCAGAAAATACAAAAATTATTGAAGGAAAAGACAAAGAAATAAAGCACTTATTACAAACATTAAGAAGTGCATATCAAGCAAGAGATGAAATAGCAAATAATACCAAAAATTATGGTGAAAACATTGTAGCAATGTATTTAGAAATAAACAAACTCAAAGAACAGTTAAATGATATAAACCAAAAATATGCAGATACAGATCAAGAGAAGAATCGACTTCAGGCATCACTTAATACACTGACTACTAATTTCAACAATTTACAAAACCAAAATAATAATAATTTAAATGAAATTCAGTTACTAAATAAGAGAAACAACGATTTAAAGGACAATAAAACTAAATTATTATCTGATTATCAGAGTATGATTAATAAATATGAATTCACAAAAAAACAATATGAAGATTTAAAATTAGAAAATTATGAATACAGAAGAAAATGAGGTGTAGCTGGTGAGCTAAACAGAGAAAAAGATGTAACTATTGCGGTTCTGAACAAAAAACTAATTAATTATAATGAATTAATCAAGTTGGTAAAAGAACTAAGAGATATCTATGATGGTATTTCAAAAAAATCAAAGTATAGATACAGAGAAGGGCCTTCATCTTCTGGATATCCTTATACAGGAAGCGAAATGTATGAAAAAATAGATTATGGTGCCACATATGAATACCACGCCAGAAAATTTCTAGAAAATGCTAAACCATATTATGAAAATGAAGAATAAAGGAGATAAATGAATACACCGAATAAACAAGAATTATCAAATAACCAAATAAATGAATTATTTTTTGAGTATATTGAAAAAAGCAAAAACATTGAATGTTCTGATATTTTCGATTTTACAATATATGAAAAATATTTAATGACATAACATTAGCAGCCTAATAAGGCTGTATTTTCAAATTTTAACATTTTAAAACATAAATTGTTATATAATAATTAAACAAAAATTAAAGGTGATAAAGTAAAATATGAATAAAATTAATTATGGACAAGTATTTACGCCAAAAGATATCGTTTTAAAAATGATATCTTTAATTTCTTTTGATAACAATGCTTTTATATTGGAAACTTCATCTGGAACAGGTAATTTTTATTTTGAATTAATCAAAAAATATAATAATCTTATAGCATTAGAAATAGATGAAAATATAGCACATGTAGGAGCAAAAGTCATATCATATTTTAATACTAATTATCATCCAGATGTTATTATAGGAAATCCACCATATGTAGATTATAAAAATATTATAGATGCACCCAAAAGTAAATTTTTAATCCACAAACCTAACCTATATTTATATTTTTTAGAAAAAGCATTATCAGATTTAAAGCAAAATGGCGAACTTATTTGAATAATTCCTGCTGCAATTTTTACAACAACTTCTGCAAAGTATTTGTTAAAAATTATTTATGATAATTTTTCAATTACATACTTTGAATTAATCCCTGAAAACATTTGAGAAAACGCTGCTGTTCCTACTGCTATTATAAAGATAGTTAAAGTTAAAAATCATAAAGATAAAATTAAATATTTTTGATCTAATTGAAAAATTTTATTTGGTAAAAAACCAAAATTACCTACAGATATTATTGTAAAAGTAGGTGGAGCAAGTGGCTTCAATTCAAAATTGCAAAAAGGGAATATATCTTTTGTTGTTTCACATACAGAGAGAACAAAACAACTGAATAATATTTTGTATCAACCAAATAAATGAATTCGACCTGTCCCCATCCCACCAAGAAAATTTACATATCAAATTTTTGTTAACTGTAAAACAAGAAATAAAAGACCTTTTTATGTTTTAGATTTTCAAGAAAAAGGCGAATTTATCCATTATGATGCATCAGTTTTGTCAATATATGTAAATTTAGATTATCAAAATACTAAGAAAATTGTTGATATTTTAAACAACATTGACTGAGAATTAATGGGAATAAAAAGAGACGGAAGGTATCATTTTACACAAAGTATCTTACAAGCAATATTTAATTTTTAAAATTGTCATTAAAATCATCTAAAATTTTTGCTCTCTTTTTAACGGATTGAAAAAGTATATTTAATAAAAACTCTTTAGATTGTGCATATGTTCGATTAACTAATTTGCGATTTAAATTAGGATTAAATTGAAAAGGTAAATTATTACCATTCGGAATTAAAGATTGCATTCTTTTTAAAGATGTAAAGAAAATATCATTAGGATTATTTTTGTTGAATACTAGCAAATAATAATCTGTTTGTGTTGCTTTTAAATTCTTTGCTAACTTATAAAAATAATTTCCTCATGTATTTGAAAAATTTGGATATATATCACCTGTTAATGCAAAATATAAACCTGTTTTCGAACTTATATTACTTGCTGATTTAAGATTTGGATTAGTTATTTTAATATTCAACGGGAGAAAAAACGAATTATCAGTATTTTTGATTACTATATCATATCAAAATCTTGGTTTTGGTTGTTCATAAATTTTGACATCATATTCTTTTAAAATATTTATTTCTTTTTGGCTATTTAAAAGAATTTTTACTATTTTTTCTTCATTAAAAATTGAATTAATTCGTCCATCACTATAACTTTTAGAGAAATTTATATCAAGTTCTTTTAACTTTACAATAACTTCATTTAAAACTTTATCATAATCACTTACATAATACATATATTCCTTAAATGTTTAAATTTTACATTAACAATAATAAAATAAAAATAAAGTTGTAAAATAATAAATACAAGGAGATTTTATGGTGAGCATTAATAGACAAATCACTAATAAAATTTATTGATTTATTGCAGTTTTTGTATTATTTTTTGGTAGTCAAGGTTTTCAAATCGGAGCATCAGTATATATTTTTCAAAGTTTAAATAACTTGTGATATATCACTCTTTATTATATTTTAATTCAAGTTCCGATGATATTTGTTTTTATTTTCGGACCAAAAATTATAAAGTTATTCAAATCCAAAAATATTTTAATTTTCTCTGATTCAGCAAGTATATTTATATTATTAATAGTTTTAATCATTGCATTTAAAACACATGATAAAGCACTTTCATATTCTTTAATAGTTGCTAGTGGTTTATTTAGTATAGTCAACTCATTCAGAATTTTAGCATTTAAAAATATTGTCTATTATTTAGCAAACCAAAGCAAAGAACTTCCGATGTTTAATATCACAAACGCATTAGCTATTGCGATTTCGACATTCATCTCTCCTTTATTCACTTTATTTTTATTTACATGACCTTTTTTTGCAGTTGTTATTTTTAACATTATCACATTTGCAATATCTTTATTTTTCTTTATTTTATTAAAGCCTAATCAGCATTCATTAAAGTTAGTTGAAGAACATACACAAGATAAAATTGCAAAAATTAAATATGAAAAATGAATTTTTGCTCTTAGTTTAGGTTTATTTTTCTCGATATTCTTATTTCCTAAACAAACAGGGATTTTGCAGTTTTTTAATTATATAAAATATGATTATAAAAAATGGTCATTTTTATTTTCGATGATTATAGGTGGTTCAGCTTTATTAGGAACCGGGGCAATTTTAGGATATATAACAGCAAAAAAGAAAGTATCGCGAAATCGGTTGTTTATGGGACTTACAATTGTTGCTTCTCTTTTAAATCTTATTTGAATCCCGATTTTATTTGCTGTAAAGGAAGACAAATTAGCACTGCTTATCACATATATAATTTTAAACTCATTTATGCAACTATCACAATCATTGCTATTTCCTATCGGAAATAATTATTTGTACTTAATTTTTGATAAAAATGAGTTCAATAAACAAAATGCTGTGACATTAATTATACGAATCATTTTTTATTGTTTAATCTTAGTTATATTTACTTGATTAGATGATTCATATGGATTTGAATATATGTTCATCCTTTATGCAATTTTATTCTTTATCATCCTTATTGCAATGGTTATTTCTCGTTATCGGATACATAAAAAAATACATCATTAATTAAAATTACTTTTAATGCTTATTTGTAGTATTAAAAGTAATTTTGATATATTTATAACTTATATAAAAGCATCAAATAATCAAAAACACAAAATAATGTATAATTTTATTTATATAGGAGCAAAATGTTTGAAATTAGTGCAACAAATAACGATTCTGGGCGAACATTATTTAAACTTTTAATTAAATATTTGAATAATGTTCCAGTTTCACGGATAGAAAAACTTTTTCGAAAAAAAGATATAAAAGTGAATAATAGTAGAAAAGTAAGTAAAGATCAAATAATTAATGAAAATGATGAAATTATTGTATATGGGATAAATGATATATTTAAAAATACCTTTAAAAAAGTATCATTTGATTTAAATATTTTATATGAAGATGATAATATTCTTTTAATTAACAAACAAGCAGGAGTGGTGGTTCATGGCGATGAACATAGTTTAGATCAGCAAGTTCTTTCATACCTTAATTATAAGCAAATTGATAGTTTTAAACCTAGTCATGTAGGTCGTTTAGACAGAGAAACCAGTGGAATTATTTTATATGCTAAAAATTATGCTTCATTGGTTTCTTTAAATGCTTCTAGTATCAATTTTATTAAAAAATATTTATTTAAAAGTGACTTTAATGAAGCATATAAAGAAGTTGAATTATATTTTAGTAAGCAAAATAATAAAATTAAAACATCAGTTAAAGCTAAAGATGGTTATAAATATGCTAAGACTATCTTTTCAATAGAAAACAACAAGCAAATAGCACAATTGCTGACTGGACGCAAACATCAAATCCGTTTATCATTAAAATTCCTAGATAAACCAATTTATGGTGATATGAAATATGGTGGTAAAAAAGCATCTAGATTGATGCTACATTCATATTATTTAAAATTTGTAGGTTTATCTGGTAATTTATCTTATTTAAATAACTTTGAATTTTATGCACCAGCAAAGTGATAGGAGAAATATGATTAAAATTACTAAAGAAAAACTGAATGAAATTGTTAAAACTTTGATGGTTGAACCTACCAAGCAAGTAGTTAATGACATCCTTGAAAATTGAAATAAACTGCAAAAACAAATTAAATATTTTGATAAATTAGATTTAACAAATGTTAAACCAATGAGTCATATTAATGAAAGTTATCAAATTGATTTTCTTAGAGAAGATGAATATAATGAAGAAGATCGCGTTACAAAAGCAAGAATATTATCTAATGCACCTGAATCAGATGGTGATTACCTTAAGTTAACAAAGGTGGTAAAATAGTGCGTAGAATCAAACATCTTGGAAATTATGATGCTGCATACAATGATTTAAAAAATGATAAAAACAATGCTGTTGCGTACTTATTTCCTTATAATACAGATTTTTATACCAAAGATATGAGTTTATCAAAAGCAGTTTTAACAATTAAAGATAACTATGCAACTAAATGTGCTCCAACATCAGGATCATCAAAAATTTTAGAAAATTTTGAACCTGGTTATTCAGCTACTGCAGTTAAAAAACTATATGCTAATGGAGCACACTTTGTTGCCAAAGTACATCTTGATGAATTAGCACTCGGTGGAACTGGGACATACAGTGGATATGGGTTAATAACAAATCCGTTAGATAAAAATCGTTATGCAGGTGGTTCTTCATCAGGTTCTGTTGCTACATTTAATGAAAACATTTCGATTGCATTAGGTTCTGATACTGGTGATAGTGTAAGATTACCAGGTAGTTATAATGGAATCCCAGGATTTAAACCCTCATATGGAGCAATCAGCCGCTATGGATTATACGCTTATGCATCTTCGCTTGACACAGTTGCTTATTTTGCTCATAATGTTAACGATATTATCGCAATATCACAGGTCTTATATGGTAAAGATAACAAAGATATGACATCTGTGGATGTTGAAATTAATGATGTTGTTAAAAGAAAACCCAACAGTGTTATTGCACTTGATTTTTCTGAATTTTGTGAAGATTATATCAATGATGCATATCAACAATTGTTGCAAAAGTTATCTGCTACAGGGATAAAAGTTGAAAAAATTAAACCAAATATAGATATTTTAAGATGTGTAAAACCTGCTTATGAAATAATTTCTTATTCAGAAGCAAGTTCAAATTTAGCTAATTTAACAGGTATCGGTTTTGCAAATCGTATTGATGCAAGTTCATGAGAAGAAATTATTCGTAGCACTCGTTCAAAACACTTTGGAAAAATGGTTCAAGAACGCTTGTCGCTAGGTAGTTACTTTTTATATGCTGAAAATGTTGAAGAAATGTTATTTAAGGCTCAAAAAGCTCGTAGGGTAATAGTTGAGTATTGAAAATCCTTGCAAGATCAAGGTGATTTAGTTATTTTCCCAGCCTTTGCTGCAGTTGCTCCTACTTTTGATGCTCCTAAAGACTACGATGTGATGAGTTATATCTTAACTACTGCCAATTTAGCAGGGAATCCATCGATTACATTACCATTAGCAAAGCATCATAATTTACCATTTTCGATAGCATTAGAAACCAAGATTTATGATGATAAAAAGTTATTATCATATGCAGAATGATTTGAAGAACTAATCGGAGAAAAACATGAATAATTTTGAAACAATTATTGGAATTGAAATCCATGTTGAATTAAAAACTAAAACTAAAATGTTTTCTGCAATGTTAAATGATTATAATGCACCGGTAAATACCACAGCAAATCAAATTGATTTAGGATATCCAGGGACCTTACCACAAGTTAATAAGCAGGCTGTAAAGTATGCTATTGCACTTGCTAAAGCATTAAATATGCAAATTGATACACAATTACATTTTGACCGTAAAAATTATTTTTATCCTGATTTACCAAAAGGATATCAAATCACTCAATTTTACCGTCCAATAGGTAAAAACGGTAAAATCGATATCATAGTAAATGATAAAATAAAAAGTATCACAATCGAAAGAATCCATTTAGAAGAGGATACAGCACGTCAACATCACAGTGAGCAAGGGACTTTATTAGATTACAATCGTGCCGGAGTTCCACTGATTGAAATTGTAACATATCCTGTGATAAAAAATTCCGATGAAGCAGTAGCATATGTAGATATGATTAAAAAGACTGTGCAGTCACTTGATATATCAGAGGGAAAACTAGAGCAAGGAACTTTACGTGCTGATATTAATATCTCTTTACGTCCTTATGGTGTAGAAAAATTCGGTACAAAAGTTGAAATTAAAAATATGAATTCGCTTTCTAATATTAAAAAAGCAATTGAATATGAAATTAAATTACAAAGAAGTAAGTTACTTTTAGGACAAGAAATTTTACAACAAACCAAGAGATTTGACGATCAAAGCAATGCTAATGTTGTAATGCGAACTAAAACAGCAGCAGTTGATTATCGCTACTTCCCTGAACCTAATATTCCTTATATCAAACTTTCTGATGCATTTATTAATTCAGTAGTATTAAAAGAACTACCACTTGAGCGAAGAGTTAGATATCAAAGTCTAAAAATTCAAAATATTTATATCAATAGCTTATTAGATGATATTAAATTAGCACAGTATTTTGATTTGATTCCTTATGAAAATAAAGAAGCTTTATCAAAAGTATTTTTTGCTGAAATAGTTTCACTCGCTAACTTAAAAGGTGTTTTATCCTATGATTTAGGGATAAAAGTAGAGGATATTGCTAAGGCGATGCAACTTTTAGACCAAGGAGTTATTTCAGGTAAGTCTCTAAAGAAATTGATTCCTTTACTTGTAAACTTTGATTCTGATATCAACGATCTTTTAGACCAACATCAACTTAAACAAATTTCAGATCCAAAACTTATTACAAATTATTTACAAGCAATAATAGAAAATAATTCAGCATTAGTTTCTGAATACTTAAATCGGCCTGAAAAAGTATTGAAGTTTGTGTTAGGTAATTTAATGAAACAGACAAATGGACAAGTAAATCCGATAATTTCAAACGAAATTGCAGTTAAGGTTCTCGATGCTCGCTTCAAAAAATAAACCACTTAGTTACAAAAAACTAATTAAAATGCGAATACCAAAAAAGATATATAAAAGATTTTATCTTAATATTGTTTATTTTGCTACCTTTGATTTCTTTTATTGGATTTATGAGTTTTTTATCAAAGGAATTATTAGTATTTTTGCTTTTGTTTTAATTCGCAGTTATAACCAAAATCAAAAAGTTAAGCGTCGTAAGGTTGTAAACTATGTTTATGATAAATTCTCTTCATCTGAATATAATTTTATTTGACTCTCTACTGCTTTTTATATGTTAATTTCCTTTGTTTCTGTTATTTATATTGTTTATTTTTTAAACATTACCATAAATGATAACATTGGTTCATTTACAAACTATGTAGATAGTTTTTATAAAGAAACAGTTGAAAACAAAGATGGTAACACTAGTACTTTTCAAGCACTTTTTAATGTTACCATCTTTAATAAATTTATTCCAGGTGGAGATTTATACTTTAACCCATCACCTGGTAAAATGCAAGTTAATAGTTTGCTACAAAAGTTATACACTTTGATTCCTGGTTCCTTTGTAGCCTTACCTGCTTTATATATAGCAGCAGGTGGATATGGAAAACTTATCACTTCTTATAATGTAATTTATTCGCATGAAAAAGTAGGAACATATTGAGGTAATAAAGCAAAAGGTTTGTTTATCGTACTTGGTGTTGCTATTATTTTATGAGCTATGTCTACTCTTAATATCTTTATTCAAGCACGCTTATTTAATGCACACAGACTTGATGGAAGTGGTGTTAACGACTTGTTATATATTATTTTTACTATAATATTTTTTATCATAATATTTTTATATTTATTTAAATTTGTTCCTTCCTTTAAAATGAATTTTAAAGGCATTTACAAAGGTGTTATTATTTCTGCTCTTCCTTCGGTTATTTTAGTTATCGCTTATACATATTTAAGTAGATTATTTACTAATAATAACTATGGAGCAGCAGTAGGATTCTTTTTTAGTATCGGATTCTTTGTGAACTGATTTGTGTATTTTATGTTTTTAGGAATTACATTTAATAATGCATATTATAAAAGTTATATTAATACAAGGACGATACCAAAAAAAACCTTGGCATGATGGTTTTAAAAAAACTTATCGATATGGATAAGTTTTTTTTAATCACAAATATTGGTATCTATAATATTATTTAGATGCCTTCTTTTCAAGACGTTTGTTAAATCTATCAATTCTTCCAGTTGCTTTTGCTTGTGTTCTATTTCCAGTATATACAGCATGACATCCTGAACAAACATCAACTGTAAAATGTTTTTTAGTTGAATTGAATTGAAATTCACTTTGACATGTTGAGCAAGTTACTTTAACTTGATGGTAATCTGGGTGTAAATCTTTTTTCATATTTATTCCTTATTATTTTGAGTAGAACTCAACTACTAATGAATCTTTAATTTCTGGGTGAATTTCTGTTCTTTCAGGTAAGCGATCCAATTTCACACTAAAGTCTTTTCTGGTTAATCAAGCAGATGCTACTTTATTTGCTAAACTTTCAGTAATTTGTACATTTGCTCTTGATTTTTCTTTTAATTCAATAACATCTCCTACTGATACAGTTATTGAAGGAATATTAGCTTTTTTACCATTTAAGGTGAAATGATTATGGTTAACTAATTGACGAGCTTGTCTACGTGTTGAAGCGAATCCGGCACGATAAACAAGGTTATCTAAACGTAATTCTAATAATTGTAGGAAGTTGGTACCTGTAACACCTTTTAATTTGGTTGCTCTTTCAAAAGTTCTACGAAGTTGTTTTTCGTTAAGTCCAAATAGGTGTTTTACTTTTTGCTTTTCATATAAGTGCAATCCGTAATCTGATAGTTTAATTTTTTTATTTCCGTGTTGTCCTGGTGCATATGTTCTTTTTCTACCTTTAGAAAACTCTTTTCCAGTTTCTAATATTGAAAAACCAAGACGACGTGATTTTTTAAATACTGGTCCAGTATATCTTGACATTTATCCTCTTTTCTGCATATAGAAGAGGGTTTATTTCTTGTTTAATAACTTTAACTTAATGCTTTCAAAATTCAGCTTTATCTACTAACAAGTTATACGCGTTAAATTTATACAAAACAATAACAAACTGCTGCTAATTTATGCTTCTTAATTCTATCACAATTTTGTTTTTATAAAAATTAAATGATTAGAATTTTGCAAGAACATGATCAAGTTCATGTTTGTGGTTATCTACATAAACTGTAGCTTTTTCATCAGAAATAGGTTTTACCTTAGTTCCGTTAATTCGGTAGATTTGTACATTTTTAGCACCTAGGAATTTTCATGTTCCTTCAAGTCATGAAACATGTGAACCTCATTGATACCAATCTTGTGGCGCTCCTTGTGAAGCAATAATTAAAACATTAAGGTGATCTAATAATCCAATTGCTTCACCTTTTTTAGAATATTTATATGAAAAAGTTTTATCAGCTAACGAAACACTGTCAATAAAGTTTTTAACTACAACTGAAGCAGCAAAGTTAATCATTGATGTAGAAATAACTACTAAATCAGTTTCTTTTAATAAATTAATTCACTTATCCGAATCAATTTGTTTTCAATAATCAGGATATGTTTTTTTGGTTAAAAAGATGTCTCCATGAGTTTCATTTAGATCAAATCTTTTAACATCTTTACCTTCACTTTTAAATTTTGTTTCAAGATAATCCATAGTATCACCGGTATATGATGAATGATCCTTGTTAATTAAATTACCGTCTAAAAGTAATATTTTTTGCATTAATTCTCCTTTATTTATTTAGGATATTATTATACTATTTTTCTAAAAAGTATAAAAAAACTTGCATTTTTATAGGTTATTTTTTGTTTTTTGTTTTGTAGTTGATTAAGAGTGGAGTTTTAATTACTAGATATATTTATATTTTGTATCGAATTTTATAAATAACAAACAAGTTATATAAAATAATTTATAATATATATTCAAAGGTGGTAGAGATGAACAAAAAAATACCTGAAATAAGATTTAAGGAATTTACTGGTGATTGAGAAGAGGATCTCTTGGGAAACATTTACGATTATGCTTCTGAGGGCGGAACCCCAAATACAAACATAGAGAATTATTATAAAAATGGAAAAATTCCTTTTTTAAAAATAGAAGATACATCAAGCAAATATGTTTATCAAACAAATAATTTTATTACTGAAGAAGGTTTAAAAAATTCTTCTGCATGAATGATTAAAAAAGATAGCATAATTTTTACAAATGGAGCTACTATTGGAAATGTTTCTATCAATAAAATACCCCTTTGCACAAAACAAGGTATTTTAGGGATAGAAATAAGAAATAAATTTAACCTGGAATTTGTATATTATTTACTAAAAACATGAAATGTTCATTCTCAAACGCTTAAAAATGTTACTGTTGGTACAATACCAACAATTACACTAGGAAATTTTAGTAATATTACTTTTAAAAAACCTAAAAATACAACTGAACAACAAAAAATCTCCCAACTTTTAACTTCCTTAGATTCTTACCTTACACTTCATCAGCAAAAATATGACTTTTTAATGAATATTAAGTCTACATTGCTATCTAAAATGTTCCCTGATCAAAATTCAAAATTTCCTAATATTCGTTTTTCGGAATTTACTCACGCTTGAGAACAGGATGCTATTGCAAATTTATGCTATCGATTAGACAATCTTAGAATACCTATAAAAGAAAATAAAAGAACAAAAGGCTACACTCCTTACTATGGAGCCAATGGAATACAAGATTTCGTCCAAGGTTTTACACATGACGGAGAAAATATCTTAATAGCAGAAGATGGAGCTAATGATTTAAACAATTATCCTATTCATTTCATAAAAGGAAAAATATGGGTAAATAATCATGCACACGTAATAAAATCTCAAAATGCTAATAACAATAATTATTTTCTTTCTCTTTCTTTAAAAAAAGTTAATTTTATAATTTTTTTGGCTGGAACTAGCAGATATAAATTGACATCTAACGAATTAATGAACATAATAATCAAAATTAGTAATATAAATGAACAAACCAAAATTGCTAATCTTTTCACTTCCTTAGACTCCTTCCTTTCACTTCATCAGCGTAAGTTAACTGCTTTAGAGAATATCAAAAAGACAATGTTAGATAAAATGTTTGTTTAAACAAAACACTACATCACAAACCCTCTGATGTATGTTTAATTTTATAACAACTAAGTTGTTACTTGCTTATTATCTTTTAATTATTTCACCTGTATCTAAATTATAAATAGTGCTAGGGATATTACTTCCTTTCCGAAAGCAATATAATGATAACAAACAGGATGTTGGTACAATATCACACCAACATCCTGTTTTTGTGGTTTTATGTTTTAGACATAGGAAATACAAAACTTATTTCCTTAGGTAAATATTCATAAAGGTCTTTTACCTGCTGATTACTAGGGTTTATATTAGCTGTTATGGTTTTAGATTTATCAATGTATTTTACATTCATAGTTATACGACTTTTTCGCGAACTTTCTTCAGCCATATATTTAACACCTATTTGTTCTAAATTAATAAGTCAAAAATGTAAATTTTCTGTGTCGTCATTTATGTAATCTGGGACTAAATTATATTGTGAAATCTGAGAATTCTGGTTTCTTGTTTCATACATTAACAAATTCTTACTCTTGAAGAATTCATTAATATCTTCGTTGTTTAAATAAATATTTTGAAACTCTTCTTTGTTAATTTGTTTTAGTTTTTCTTCTGTTAAAGTATTTATGTCAAAATTAACTTTGTCTTTAAATGTTTGATAATATTTCTTAACATAATTTAAATTAAATTTATCTAAAAATAATTTATTGAGTTCATCTACTGATTTAATAAATACATATTTGTCTTTGAATAAGGGTTGAAACATCCCGTTATTTTCTTTGTTATTTTCTCACAAATAATAAAAGTAATTTTCTTTAATTTTCTTAATATCATTTAGTCTTTGATATTCATCTACATATACATAAAATCTTTTTAAATCGTATTCATCATATTCTTTATTATTGTTTGTGTTATTTGTACAACTAGCAACAACCAATGATGTTAATGCAGAAAAAGGAAAAATTCATTTTTTTATAAAATTCTTCATATTATTTTTCCTGTATGGTATATGTTAATGCTAAACTATCATTGATTGAATTATCAAATAAAACATCAGAATATTTTTTAACTTTTAATCGATATATACCTGATTCAGGAGTTACATACTCAAGTATTTCATCGTTAGAGTCACTTGATATGATGCTTTTTACAACAGTTCATTTTCCAGAACTATCTTTTTTTTCTAAATATAAATCATAATCAGAAAATAGTTTATCATTTTGTTTTTGATTTATTGTTTTTAGATTCAATCTTTCTTCATTAATATGAGTATTTTTTCATTCTGCTTTTTCTTTTGCTAACCTTGATCCCTCAACAGAATTAGCTATAACACCACCTAAAACTCCTAAAAACCATCATCAATTTACATTTGCATTATATGTAGGTAAATTTTCATGTTCTTTTAATAAACCTGAATTGAACAATCAAGAACTTGCTCCCTTGATTTTTTTATCTTTTTGAACATAGAATTCTCTAGTAAACAAAACAAAATCATTATCAGATTTTGAAACTTCTTTAGTTACTAAATTATCGGCTGCTTCTAACATATTTTCAAAATCTACAATACCAGAACCATATTTTTCTGTATATCCATTCGCTTTATAATTGAGATTATTTACTTTTGGGGTTCTTGATGAAGCACCTATAATCGATTTTATAGATTGTAATCTAATTTTGTCTTTGTCTAAGAAATCTCTTTCTCTTAATAATGTTGAAACTAAACCTGTAACAACAGGAGATGCAAAGCTTGTACCTTGTGTATCTAAGTAATTTCACTCACCTTTACTATTTTTATGCCATCTTTTATATAAATATCCTGGAGCAACCACATTAGGTTTAGAAGTGGATGTAAAACTTTTAGGTAATAAATAATTAGAATATTTTGCTATCATTTCGGTAGGTTTTTGTGCTCAATTACTAAAATCAAGAGCTCCTACAACTAAATTATTAAGGGAAAGTTTATATCCATTTAATCATTCGTTTTCTTTTTCTTTTTTATTGTTACCGTTACCTGATGAAAATATATTTACAACTCCATATTTTCTAGATATATAATCTAAAAATAGGTTTTTTTCATTATATATTGGATGTGCATCATCAATTGTATAACCGTAGCTATGGTTTATAACCCTAACCTTTTTATCTTTAACCATTCATTCAATACCTTTTTGTCATTCAGAATCTTCTATAAAGGCAGAAAAGACAAGTTTAGAATATCTATCATATCCTTTTTCCCCAGCTGTTATATTTGAAACTTCATTTGCATGATGGGTAATTGCAAAATCTGGAGTTTCGTTTATCTCAATACCAAATCTATTAAAATTTTGTAGTTTAGTTTCATCTAATCTCCCTATTACTTCTAAAACTCCCACATTCCCTAAGTTATTGTAATATCTTCTATTCTCTCTTTCTATTTGCTTCTTAAAATTTACTATTTCTAAATCTTTTGTGTTATCGATTGTAATATCCCTATCATAGTAAATATCTCAATCAATAACTTTTTGCTTGCGTGAATTCGTTGTATTAGATAATTGAATATTTTGTATTTCGTTTGGAAATACAATACCTTTATAAATTTCTTTTTTTTCTATAATACTTTTGACAAATTCTTTTCTTTGATTTTCATTATCAAAATAGAATCAAACGATCGGCATCATCGAGCTTGTTTGATAGCTTTTGAAATATAAATTTGATTTTTTAATGTTTTCTATGAATTCATTATTTTTTTGGACAGTTCATTTTTCATCCATAACTGAATTTTCTGCTTCATAATTTAATAAAAGTTTTAATTCATAATTATTGTTTACAGGTACATTCCTCACTGAATTAAAAAGTTGTCCGTTTTTATTTATACGAACTTCTAATTTATTATTTTGATATCCTAAATATCAAGGTTTTTCTTGATTTTTTAACACATTTGTAGATGTTAATGTCGCTATACCTGCAACTGATGTGGTTAAAATACTACTAAATAAAAATATTTTTTTAATTTGCTTTTTCATATTTACTCCTTTTATGTTTGTTCTAAGAAATAAATTTCTTTTCAATTTCTTGCATTTTTATTCTACATAAAAAAAAGGTGAAATTAGAAAAAATAATTTAAAATATATTAAAAAATTTAGAAAATGTGCAAAATCCATGAAAAGGAAGTTTAACAAGAATTAAGATAAAAAAATTAAAAATTTTAGACATTTGTGAAATCAATTACTGATTTTCAAACTTAAAATCTAAATGTTTAAGTCGTTTAGGTTATATAAAAATAACTTATAAACAAATATTTGGTATTAATTAGTGTAATATGAGATGATATACTTAATAAAAATATAAACAAATTTAAATCAAAATCGCCACAGCTATTTGCTGCAACGATACAAAGTTAAATCTGTTAGTTTTATACTTTCTTGTTTATGTGTTTTTCCTGTATTTCCCGCTTTGATGGTGAAAATTTTGTTTACCTATTGTTTATAGGGGTAAACAGAATTTTAAGGTAATTTTTTTCTTACTACTTTTTTAATCTTCAAGTGTAAGTTAACTATTCTTAAAAATATTAAAAAAAATTATTAGAAAAAATGTTTATTTAGGTTAGAATACACAAGAATTTAAACATAAAATATGATAACTTACAATATTAGTAATTTATCAGTTATTTTATTCTGCTAAAAAAGGAGTAAAATATAATTAATATTAAAATATAAATACAGGAGCAATTATGGCAAAATTTAGACGTATTTTTATGATTGTAACAGACGGTTTAGGAATTGGTCCGGATAAAGATCAAATTAAATTCGGTGATGCTGGTGCGAACACTATTCGATCTGCATCAATGGTTGAAGAATTTCAAATTGATACTTGAAAAAAATTAGGTATCGGTAATATTGCTAATCTTAACGGAAATTATTATGTTCGTAATCCACTTGCATATATGGCTAAAGTTCAAGAAGTTTCAAATGCAAAAGATACACTAGCTGGACATTGAGAAATGATGGGGGTTAAAACTAATACTCCGTTTCCTACATTTACTGAAAATGGATTCCCACAAGAATTAATTGATGAGTTATCAAAGGCTTTTGATGGAAGACCAATTGTAGGAAACAAAGCTGCATCAGGGACCGAAATCATTAATGAATTAGCCCACGAAGAAAAAGAACGTGGTGCTATTATAGTATATACATCAATGGATTCGGTATTACAAATTTGTGCTCATGAAGCTTGAACTGGTTTAGATAACTTATATCGTTATGCTAAAGCAGCACGTGAAATTTGCTCATCAAAATCTGAATGAAATGTTGGTAGAATTATATGTCGTCCTTATATAGGTGATTTTGGTAGTTTTGAAAGAACTTTTAACCGACATGATTATGCTAACGCACCAGGTTATACTATTTTAAATAGTTTATATAACAAAGGTATTGAAGTTATTTCAGTTGGTAAAATTAATGATATATTTGTAGGCAGTGGAATTTCTAAGCACTTTCCATCCGAAGGTGATGCAAATGGGATGGATATTACAATTGATTTAGCGACAAAAGACGGTGAAAATCAATTTATTTTCACTAATCTTGTACAATTTGATTCGCATTTTGGACACCGTCGTAATGTGCATGGATATGCACAAAATATAGCTAATTTAGATACAAAACTTGCTAAGTTAATCAATGTAATGCGTGAAGATGATTTATTGATTATAACTTCTGATCATGGAAATGATCCAACCTATCCAGGATTTAACCATACCCGGGAATTACTGCCAGCAACTATTTTCTCTAAGTCATTTAAATCTCCAAAGGTTTTAACTAACTTTAACGGTTTAGGAACATTAGGAAACATTGTAGCACGTAATTTCGATGTTGATATAGTCACTGAAACCGGAGATGATATCTTTGATGAGTTAGTTTAAAAATACAGCAGTATTGCTGTATTTTTAAAAATGATTATAATTTAAATATGAATAAGCAAATTAAAGTAGGAATTGTAGTTGAATATAATCCGATGCATAATGGACATATTTATCAAATTAATTGAATTAAAGAAAAATTTCCTAATGCAAAAATAATCATAGCGATGTCTTATAAATATTCACAACGTGGTGAAATAATTTGCTTACCTTTTTATCAAAGAAAAAAAATGGCTAAAAAATATGGAATTTATAAAGTTATTAAAATAAATAACAAAATCTCAGCACAAGCTGCACATATTTTTGCTTCAGAAGCCATTAAGTTGCTTAATAAAGCAAATATTGATTATCTTGTTTTTGGTTCTGAAACAGATGATATAAACACTTTTATCAATGTTGCTCAAATAATTAAGAATAATCAAGAAAAATATAACCAACTTGTTAAAAAATACCTAAAACAAAAAGGTAATAGTTTTCCAAGAGCAACAAATTTAGCATTAAGCAAATTAAGTGGATTTGAAATTAATCAACCTAATGATATTCTAGGTTTAGAGTATGTTAAAACTATAATAAATAATAATTTTAAAATTATCCCTATTTGCTTAAAACGTACCATCGGATTTCATAGCGAACAAATAAGTAATAATTTTGCTAGTGCGACAAAATTAAGAGCAATGCTTAAAGAAAATCAAAGTATAAAGCCATTTTCTCCTTTTGATATAAATAAAATCAAGCCGAAATTTCTTATAGAAAATACTTATCCAAAATTTCAAAAGATTGTAAGAAAACTATCAGCATCCAAAATAGCTCAATTTCATATGGTAACTGAAGGAATTGAAAATCTTTTTAAAAAACATATTGAACAATCAGATTATCAAAGTTTTATCCAAGCATGTGTGAGCAAAAGATATACTGCAAGTAGAATAAAAAGAACATATTTATATGTTCTTCTTAAAATTAAGAAATTCGTTATTTAATTTTAATAGAATATGCATTGATATTTTTATAAGGAATATCATTTGTGTTAAAAATCATAGTTTTCTTAATTGAATCAACAGTTATTTTAAAATTATAGATATATGGAATAAACAGATTATTAAAAACTGTGATTTTTACAATTTTTGCTATTGGATAATGAAAATAAAAAGTTTTTTGTTCACATTGATTAATAAAATATGAAGTTAAAATTTGATAATAATTAACTTGTGACAATGGTTTTATAGAATTATCATTTGATGTTAAATGTCTTAAAATAAATCCAATATTATTAGGAATCAAGCAATATAATTTAACTAAAAGTTTTATTTTATCTATTAAATAAAAATATCCTGATTTTTCAAAAACCATAAACTTTTTTAAATCAAAGATAGTAGTGTATTTTGATTTAAAAGTTTTTATAATTGCTTTAAATATATGATTGTAGTTCGATGAAATCCTAAAATCATATAGGTAATCATCAAAAACTTGAAATGTTTCAAAAATAGACAAATTACTTTCGTTTTCTTCATGGATATATATTGATCGATTATATAAACTTTTAAATGCATATAATGTTTTTTTTAAGTAATTAGTTATTTCTTCTTTGTCTTTTTTATTAATTTTATTTATCTTAGATGATATGTTTTTTAGCATTAAATCATCATTGTTGAATACTTCGGAATATTTCTTAGTAATTAAAATTAAGTTATCTCTTAATTCATTTTTGCTAGGATCAAATTTACTTAAATCTAGGTTTTTTGTTACTAACATATCTTCATATATAACATTCTGTGTCGATGTTAGCGTTTTTTGTATTGTTTGACTATCTTCTGAATCATCAAGAATGTTTTCGTTTCGGTTAATTGCATTTGCAATAACCAAAATATTACTAAAGTTCAACTCATAAGCAATTGAAATATTTTTAAATTGCGAAATCAAAGAAAGAAAATTTTGTAATAATTTCAATTTTCTTTCTTTTTCTTTTTTATTTTCAAGTGTATATTTTGAACTTTTTTCAATATACATAAATTCTTCATTGAAAAAATATAAATATATATCAGGAATAACAACAATAAATTTTGTTAATGATTTAGTTGTGTTTTTAAGGTGAAAGAATACCGAATCATAATATTCTTGGTTTTTTTGATAGTTACTTTTTGTTATTACTTCACCATCTAAAAATACAAAGTTCTTATTATCAAAATTATGTGAAGTTTGTGATCAAGAATGTCTCAAATAATACATTACTTGGAACCTCCGAACTTTTTAGTTGGATATCTAACTCAGCAAGGTTTATTAAAATATTATGAATCTTTTTAATTCCGTATAATTTTATAACTTGCAAAATCTTCTTATACCTTCAATCTTGCAATTTTGTTTGTTGCATTATATCATAATCAGTATATTCAAGTTCTTTGAGATTATAAACCCTATCTGCAAGTGAAAAAATACTAAAAATCTGTGACATTAAAGTTATTTCATTATCACCTTCACTACTGCGTTCAAGGTATTTTTGATAAATTTTACCTACATCTTTACTTTCTATCGAATTTATAAAAGCAAATTGGTTGTTTAACTTATAGTCTGATATAAAATCGTCAATAATATCCTTAGTTAAATTATCGGTATATGAAGTCATTTTCTCAACTTCATTTTGGATGATAAATAAGTTTTCTGGTAATTTTTCAAGCAAGTAAATTAAGTTACTTTGTGATATTTTTGTTCCCTTAGAACGAATAAAATTACCTATCTGTGTTCTTATTTCATACTTATTTATTTTATGTAGTTCTATAACTTTAAAAGCGCTCAAAATAAAATCTGTTAAATTATTTCTTGCATATTTAATTTGATTTAATACTAAAATCAAAGCATTTTTGTTCTGTCGCATAAATACTTTTTTAAAATATTCGATTATTTCTTTGTCTTTTTCGGAAGTTTTTGTTGCAGTTAATAGATTAAGATTATAAACGATAAATAATTTCGGTTGCTCAAACAAATTTTCACTTGAAATTTCATCTAAAATTTCAAGTAAATTATAATTTTCACGATAAGTAAAGATATTTTCATCTAAAAATTTTTCCTTAATTTTATTAATTTCGCGATTTATAAAAAACTCTTCATCACCTATTATAAAATACATAATAATATTATAACTGATAATGCCACTTTTTATAAAGATACATCATTAAAATAGAGCAAACATAAATTAAAACTACCATAATTTCTTTAACATATAAAAATTCAATCCTGTTTTTCTGGAAATAAATAAGAAAAAAATTTTTCTCCCTATATTTTAGGAAGAAAAATTTTTATTATTAAAAATTACTTGTAATTTTTTCAAGCATATCATATGTTTTTCAGAGATTGAAATCACTAACTTCTCTATTTCTTTTTTCTCAAATAATTTTTCTAGATTTTGTATCTATATAAACAAGAGATGTTAATTCTGTTAAAACCTTTGTCATTTCAGCAAAAGTTATTTTGATTATTTTTATCAACATATAATGTAATAATTTCATTATAACAAGAGAGATAAAACAAATTACACTGTGTCCGATGATATGTTCATCTAATGATAAATATACAGGTCTAATTTGGATAACAGACTTCAAACTACGAAAATTTTCTTCTATTTTTCATTGTTCTGCATAAACTCTACAAATTTCTAGTGCATCTAAATCCATTATATTTGTTTCGTATACATATATCCCATCTAATAATTCATCCTCTTTTACTTTTTCGGTGTTCAATCTATATAGGGATTTACTAACTGCATCATAATATCTACCACCTTTTGATCCTATAATTCTTTTTTCATTTATAAAGCCATCTTTATTTTGTAATTTAATAAAATTATTTATCAAAATTTCTCTATCATATTTGTCTTTATCGGCTCTTTCTTTGTTATATGTAATAACTCTTCTGAAAACATGACTTCTGTTTCGCTGTATTTCTGGGGTAACAATTTGTTCTTTTATTAAAAAGTCATCATTTATTTTTATAAAATCGCTTCTTTCTGCAATATAAGTTTTGAATTTTTTTGAACCCACTTTTGCACGGTTTGAAATAAGGTAATAATAGTTATTTTGAACTAAAAATTCTATGTTTTTGTTTGTTCACATTCCCCTATCGGCTATAACATATAATGTTTTGATTCCATATATATCCCTAACTTCCTTTATAAAATCAATTAATGTATTGCAATCTGCAGTATTTCCTGGAAAAACCTTCATATGAAATGGAATTCCGGTATTATAACATGCCATTGCGAGTACAATTTGATCCTCCTTAAACTTACCATCCTTTGAAAAACCTGACTGTCTTATTCCGTCTTTATCAAAACTTTCAAAATAAATAGTTGTAGAATCAAAATAAATTCTATTAT